>JAJRXB010000362.1 GCA_024276515.1 Chloroflexota bacterium | reverse complement strand
CCGGCGACCTGGCTCTCACGGCCGACGCCCGCATTGACAATCGTGATGAACTCATCAGGATGCTGAGTTTTGAGGGGCGTCCGGCAGGGGAGATCACCGATAGCGAGTTGATCCTGGCCGCCTACGAACGGTGGGGCGAGCACTGTCCCGAGAAGCTGCTGGGAGATTTTGCTTTTGCCCTCTGGGATGGGCGGCGGCAGATGCTTTTCTGTGCCAGGGATCACTTCGGCGTCAGGCCCTTCTATTACTTTCGGTCTGATCGAGTCTTCGTTTTTGCCTCCGAAATCAAGGCGCTTCTTTGCCTGCCCGAAGTACCGCGTCGCCTCAACGAGGTGAGGGTGGCCGAATATCTGGCCGCGATGTTCGACGACAGATCCGCCACTTTCTACCGGGACATCCTGCGACTTCCGCCGGCCCAAAGCATGACGGTGAGTATCAAGGGAGCCCAATTGCAGACCTACTGGTCTCTCGACCCGTCGCGTGAGTTGCGGCTGGGCTCAGACGAAGCCTATGCCGAAGCATTTCGAGAACTCTTTACCGAGGCGGTGCGCTGTCGTCTGCGGGGCGCCTTCCCGGTCGGCTCGTTGTTGAGCGGTGGCCTGGACTCCTCCTCTGTCACCTGCGTGGCGGGGCGATTGCTTGCCCAAAACGGCGGACGCCGGCTGTCCACCTTTTCGGCCGTTTTTGACCGGGTGACTCAGTGTGACGAGCGTCCCTTCATCAATGCGGTTTTGGCCCAAAATGGTGTTGAGCCGCACTACGTGCATGGAGACCGGAAAGGCCCTTTGTCGGACCTGGAGCGTGTCCTCTGGCATCAAGACGAGGCCTTTTATGCCCCAGGCCTGTTCTTGACCTGGGAGCTATACGGTGCGGCCAGCGAGCAAGGTGTGCGTGTCCTCCTGGATGGTTTCGATGGCGATAGCACCGTCTCGCACGGCTATGGATATTTGCATGAGCTGGCCCAGGCAGATCGTTGGCTCGCCTTGGCCGTCGAGGTGCGGGGGCTGTCCAGGATGTACGGCGAATCTTTCTGGAGGGGGCTGTGGCCTTACGTGTGGTGCTACAAAGCCGATCCTGTGATCTCTCAATCTCGGATTCTCAGCCGTGCGCGGTGGACCGGGCGCGCCCTGCTCCGACGGGTGCGGCGCTGGCGCAACGTCCATGCCAGGTGTCCGGCGTGGCGTGCCATTCTTGATCCAGATTTCATCCAGCGGATCGGTCTGGCGGAGCGCTACCGGGCCTGGCGGCAAGCTCAGCCGGCTTCGGCTCGGAGTGAGAGGGAGAGGCACTACCGAACCCTGACGGGGGGCATCCAACCCTTTGCTCTGGAGGTGTTCGACAGGGCTGCGGCGGCGTTTTCCATCGAGCCGCGCTACCCCTTTTGGGATAGGCGACTGGTGGAGTTCTGCCTGGCGCTTCCCCCGGAGCAAAAGCTTCACCGGGGGTGGAGTCGGATCGTGCTGCGCCGCGCCATGGCCCACATTCTTCCTGTGGAAGTCCAATGGCGGGCCGACAAGTCGGATTTTCTTCCGAATTTCTCTCACGGGCTGCTGGCTATCGAGGGGGAGCGATTGAACGAGGTGATTTTGGGAGCTTCGGAGGTCATCCAGGAATACGTGGACATCCCGGCTCTGCGCAGAGCCTATCGCCGGCTGATGTCTGAAGAAACTCAAAGACCCCAGGAGGTACTCGCGATTTGGAGGGCTGTCTCCTTGGCCTTGTGGTTACGGTATACAAGTCAACAATGGAAAGGCAGGTGAGCTGGATGGAAACTAGAACAGGCTCCACAAAGGACTCCAAAAAGGAGGCCTGGACCACACCCAAGCTCATCGTCTATGGCGATGTAGAAGTGATCACCCGGGGAAACTCTGACGGAGCTTACCTGGATCAGGGTTTCCCGGTCGGGACCCAGAAGGACGATCTGACGTTCTCGGGCTAGGGAGAGTCCAGTAGCACGGAGCACATAGAACTGGATGTCTTTTGGACTATCTCGTCCGGGCATTGACTCCACGCTATGGTCTCCCAGGCTGCAACTTGTAACCGCAGGGTCAAGGAGATAGCCTTTCAAATTGCGAAAGTATAAAGTTGACGATGTGCTTTTATTATAATGTCTACGGGCTGGGGGTTCGCTCCGCCCTGCCTCTGCCAGAGCTCATCGCTGCGACAGAGATGGAGGCGGACGTGGTCATTCGGCGGGGCCGGGTTGGTCCTCCTCTACCAGAGATCGCCCGAACAGGGAGCTATTTTCATACCACGACAGAGGAAGCGTATTTCTTCTGGGATCGGGTGGGGACGTTTCTGGTGCGGAAGGGGGAAGAGATCATCGTTGATTCGTGCCCAGGAGTGGATGAGTGCGTCGTTCGCCTTCCCCTCCTGGGCATCGTCTTGGCCGGGTTGCTCTATCAGCGGGGGGTCTTGGTGTTGCACAGCAGCGCCGTTTCGGTGGATGACGTTGCCATTGCCTTTTTGGGCAATAAAGAGTCGGGCAAATCCACTATGGCTGCGGTGCTCTATGCGCGGGGACACCAACTTGTGGCCGACGACGTGGTCGCCGTGGGCGGCGAAGAAGCGGGAGGTCCGCTGACACTCCCGGCCTTTCCGCAGCTCAAGCTCTGGCCGGCGGCGGTGGTCGCTTCTCTGGGAGAAGATCCAGCAGCCCTGCCCCGGCTGCACTCCCGGATAGAGAAACGGGCACGACAGATCACCTATGGATTTGCCCACAGGCCTGTGCCGCTGGGGCGCATCTACGTGCTTGACCGGGGCCCGTCTCCAGAGATCGAACCTCTCCGGCCTCAGGAGGCGATGGTACAGTTGATCGCAAATTCATACGCTTCACGCTTTAGTCGGCCGTTGCCTGCGGCCAGAAGGGTGTTGCATTTTCTTCAGTGCGCCGAGCTTGCCAGGGACGTGCCCGCCTTCCGGCTCAAACGGCCTCCCTCTCACGCGTTGCTGCCGACCATCGCCCGGTTGGTGGAAGAGCATCTCGCCAATGGCACTTCGAAACGCCTTCCAGCGTCCTGAAAACTGTAGAGTTGTTCCTAAATAAATTTGTGCTGAGGTGACAGTCACTTTTGACACGATTATCAGGTCAGGATTTGAAAAATCACCCCGTTTTTTGCGCCAGTTCAAGTGACTGTCACCTGCTTTTGCTTAAAAGGGAACAACTCTTGTAACTATTTGGGAGCGCATTTTTGGAAAACGTTGTCCAGACCTTCTCTTTGACCAAACGTTTCTCTGTGTCGAACAACTACCGCGCGTTGTTGCGCTTCCGGCGAAAGGAGGATCTGACCGCGGTAGACTCGGTCACCCTTCAAATTCGAGAAGGAGAGCTTTTTGGCCTGCTGGGGCCTAACGGAGCGGGTAAGACCACGCTGATCAAGATGCTTTGCACCTTGATTCTCCCCAGCGAGGGACGCGCGCTGGTATGCGGCAGAGACGTCGTGCGTGACGCTGCGTCGGTCAGGCCCCTGATCGGTCTGGTTGACGGCCAGGAGCGCAGCTTCTTCTGGCGACTATCGGGCCGGCAAAACCTGGAGTTCTTCGCCGCGCTGTACGGCAGACGTGGCGCTGAGGCCGACAGTTGGATTGGGGAGCTACTCGATCTGGTGGGCCTGAATCATCACGCCGATCGCCGCTTTATGAGCTATTCCGCAGGGATGCGGCAAAGGCTGGCAGTGGCCAGGGGACTGCTGTCCATGCCCCGCGTGATCTTCATGGACGAGCCGACGCGCAGCCTCGACCCGGTGAGTGCCCGTCACCTGCGGACTTTTATCCGCCAGACGTTGGTGGAAACGCTGGGACACACCGTGGTGCTGGTCACCCATCGCCTGGAGGAAGCAGAAGAGTTGTGCGACCGGGTGGCGATTATGAACCACGGGCGGATCATCGTCTGCGGGCCGGTGGCGGAGGTCAAGAAGCACATCCCTGCTCGCCAAAAATATCGCTTGCGCGTGCAACACCTGCCGCCCCAAGCCCTCGATGGCCTGCGGGCTCTCCCTGGCGTCGTGGGTTTGCAGGGGACAACCGACAACTCCCACGGCACGAACCTGGAATTGGTGCTGGCCGACGAGAATGAGGCGTTGCCCTCGGTGATGCGCTTCATTGTATCCAGCGGCGGGGATGTTCAGCGTTGCCAGACTCAAGACCTGTCCCTGGAAGAGGCTTTCGTTCATCTGGTGACGGGAGGCGAGGATGGGCTATAAGGCTCTGGCCTTCATCCGCCGCGACCTTCAGACGCAGGTCAGTTACCGGCTTGATTTCCTCTTGCGCGTTGGGGGGATGCTGATTTCGGTGTCCATCTTTTATTTTATTTCGCAGATATTAGGGACGGCGATCAGCCCTTATCTTCAACGCTATGGCACAGACTACTTTCACTTTGCACTGCTGGGCATCGCTTTCTATACTTTTATTGGCCTGGGCACCAATAGCATGGCCGAGGCTATCCACGAGCACCAGCACACGGGCGCTCTGGAGGCGTTGTTCCTGAGCCCCACCCCCATTCTGGCGACGATGGTCATGTCCACGCTGTGGCGCTACTGCTGGGCTTTTGCCGAGTCGTTGTTCTACCTGCTGGCAGCATCTCTATTATTTCAAGCCCGCCTGGAGTGGGCCAACCTTCTTTCTGCCGTGATAGTCATCCTTTGGAGTATTCTTGCCTACGCAGGGCTGGGCTTTATTAACGCCAGTTTTGTGCTGGTAACCAAACGGCCGAGCCCGCTGGCCAGATTGTTGGGTTTGGTCACAAACTTGCTGGCCGGGGTCTATTATCCCATCGAGGTGTTACCCGATTGGCTACGTACCTTGAGCCACCTGCTCCCGGCGACCTATGCCCTCGATGCCCTGCGCCGCGTCATGTTGCAGGGAGCTTCGCTCGGCGATGTAGGGCATAACTTGCTGGCTCTGGGAGGCTTTACCGTTGTGTTGTTGCCGATCGGCCTCATCGCTTTTCGCTACGCCGTGCGTTGGGCCAAAATAGACGGCAGCCTTTCCCAGTACTGACGGGGCAGGGCATATGCAAATTGAGAAACTGGACGGCTACGAGCGAGTGCCCATAGCGGCTGCAACTCGGACCTTGCTGTGTGATTTCGCCGCAGGCGACGTACGACGGCCGCTGCACCATTTGGACGCTGACTGGGAACAGGTCTTTCAGGGCTTGTGCCGCAACGGCTTGCTCGGCTTGAGCCACCGATACCTGAGGGGATGGGAACCTCGAGACTATCCCCCTCCGGAGTTTCGGCGATGGGTTCAAAGGACATACCGCCTCAGCGCCATACGCACGATGTTGACGTATGCCAAAATCAATGAAGTGCTGGCCCAACTGGCGGAATCTGGGGTGGATTATATGGTGCTAAAAGGGCCGGCGTTAGCTTACGCTGTGTACCCCGACCCTTTCCTGCGCTCGTTCAATGACCTGGACCTGATGGTGCGAGAGCGGGACTGGGCCGCTATGCATCGCTTGCTGGTGAAGATGGGATTCAGCGCGGACAGGGATTTGCCGCAGCCACCACCCAAGCTTGTGCCGCAGGCCAGAATCGAGCACATGAAGTACTGGCACAAGAGAATGGGGATGCTGGTGGAGGTGCATTACGACGACTTTCTCCACGTCGGGCTGGCATCCCGCGGTGTAGAGGCGTTCTGGCGGCGAGCAGTACAAGTGGACGTGGCCGGTGTGTCGGTCAAAACCCTGTCTCTGGAAGACCAGTTGATCTATCTGTGCGCCCACCTGCACTATCACAACTACACCCGACTGAACTGGTTCTCAGACATCGCTTTCATTGTACGCGACCACGCTGAAGAACTCGATTGGGAACGCCTGCTCGAGACGGTGCGGATCGAAGAGGCGCAGGTGGGGGTATACTACAGCCTGCATTTTCTGGAGCAATTGCTCGGCGTCGGCGTGCCGGAGGGCGTGCTCGCCGCACTGCGGCCCGATCCTTTTCGCCGCTGGTGGCACGAACGTTATATGCCCGAGGACAGGGTTCTGTCGTTGCAGCCTATGCCTAGGTTCTACTTTAGCTTCTACTTTCGGCCCTTTCTCCAGCGGTTGCTGCCCGACCTGCTGGTGATGGGCCGAAGGCCTGAGAAGTTTCGATACCTTGTTCGATTACTTTCACCGCCACGAGATTGGCTGGTGCATCACTACTCGTTGGCTCCCTCCAACGCCCCCATTCACTACCTGCTCCATCCGTTGAAATTCTTCTACCACATCGTCACCGATGTGGTCAGTGCCATCGTCCGCGCGCACTCCCTGTCCCCTTTTCTCCGTTGGGGAAGAGGGGACACAGGGGAGATGGGGAAAAATTAGGCTCTCTACCGGTCATCAAACCCCGGCGCACACTACCCCAATATGAGCGAATAGAGTTGTTCCTGAGTAAAGTGACCGGCACTTTTGTCGCCATTTCTAGCATCATTATGGCAAAAAAGAGCCTTTCTAGCAGATGTTCAAGTGCCGGTCACCTGGTTGTTGCTCAAAAGGGAACAACTCTAATGTACAAGGGAGTGGACCTATGCAACGATCAATACCGATCCTCTGGGGCCTGGTCATCGTTCTGTTGATTTTCAATTTGCTTTTGCTGGATGCCCTCAATCTGGCTCGGCTCACCGCGATCGAAACCTTGAGCAAGATTGAAACGACCCTGGACAGCCTGTCGAACGAAGTGATCGTTTACAACATCGAGGTGAATCAGGCCGTGCCTGTGAGGGTGGACGTTCCTTTCAACCGCACGATGGAGATACCGCTCAACACCGTCATCCCGGTTGATCAGATGTTGTCTGTGCCTTTCCAGACGCCCGCTGGTGAGGTGATGCTCGAGGTGCCGGTGAAGACGGATTTTCCCATAGACGTGGTTGTGCCTGTGGACTTCAACGAGACGATCACCGTGGACACCGTGGTCCAGTTGAACACGACGCTGCCTGTTGAAATCGACATCGCTCAAACCCCCCTGGCCGGCTATCTGAAACAGGCTAAACTGGACATTGCCCGACTGAGGAGCCGGCTCGCTCTACAGGGTACGGCAGCGGCGGTGGGGGAGATCGGGGTTGGTTCTGCCTCCGACGGTGAGTCGGGTGTCGGCCCGGTGCCGGCCACGGCAGGGGATTCCCAATCACAGGCTCTCTCCCTTGAATCGGGGGCAGAATCAGCCACGTCGGATGCATCGCAGTACACAGCCATAGATCTCACGCCTTCGTCTGATGGCGCTGCTGCTCAACTTGATCTGGGTTTATGCACGCATGCCTACTGGCCCTTGTGGCCCGGCACTTCGTGGACTTACAACAGTCCAGACACCTCGTATACCCAGCGCGTGGACGATGCTTCGGACAATCAGGTCTTCCTGAGTACCCGCTACGAGGGCCAGGACATTCGATTCAGCCTGGTGTGCTCCCAAGAGGGGCTGGGGGGCAATTACCTGGGAGATATGCGGAGAATCAGCGAACTGGGTGATCTTAGCTTCAACAACCCACGGGGTATGTTTTTGCCCCGCCCGGAAACGATGGAAGCCATTGGAACAACCTGGACGCAAGAATTCGACGTCACTGGCACGGTCCAGGCCCACCGGGGGGATAGCCTGGTAGAGGGTGAGATCAGCCGCGGGCGGGCGGTGGCTGTTTACACTCCGACCAGATTTGAAATTGTAGAAACCCCGTCGGGATTGCAGACGGCGTTGCGCATCGAACAGAGACTTAACCTCACCCTAAACATTAACTTTGACCTTGAAGGGCAAACGATACCCGCAACTGAGACCGTAAACCTGACCACTGTCTACTGGTTTGTCAGGGGCGTAGGCCCGGTAAAGGTGTATTGGCAAGGTGGCACAATTCAACAGGGCGTTGAGCTTGATCGCACGTCTGTCAATGAGCAATCTTCTGTTCCCGCCCTGGCCGAGGATCGGCTCGTATTTGTTTGCGTCTTGCTCGGAGAACAATCCCTTGAGTGTGCGCGAAAGGATGGCGTTTCCCAGTCTGATTTGACGGCGCCACCTGAGTCTGAGCTAGAAGTGCGGATTTTTGCCTTCCCCGATAGCATCATCTCTGACGATGATACCAGGGTCGTAGAGACAGGGGCCGGCGAACCACCAGGGAAGCCGGCAGGAGACGGCGATAGTGGGAGGTCTGATTTGCTTGCATACGCTGCGGCGGTGGGCAGCTTGGGTCAACAGCTTTCTGAGGCTGCGAAAGCGTTTTGGGAGGCCGCTCAAAAGTTTCAAAATGGCCAGTTGACGCTCGACGCATTCCGAGGTGAGTTCCTGGCGTTTGCCTCCAGGGTCAGGGGACTTGTCCGGGAAATCAACCAACTCTCCCCCCCGCCAAAAGCCGAAACGGTCCATCAAAAGCTTACCGGCGGTCTGTCCAAGTGCGACCAGGCGGTTGATTTGATGGACCAATGGTTCGATACCCCCGATAGTGGCATAAAGGAAGCCGCCGCACTTTTGGTAGTAGAGTGTGTTGAGGACGTGACAGCGGCCAGCGAGGAGTTGATGACGTTGATAGGCGGAGACTAATCCGATATTCTCGTGCACCCGCCTCGTTTGCGCACTTGGGCGTTTTTGCATATAATCTGATGCTAAGCTCAGGTTGCGTAGCCTGGGTTTCAGTTCAATGGGGACTGATAAGATTCACAACTGTATCGGCTGTGATGGAAACGAGTAGGCGGGATGTAGCGTTCAGCGAGCCTGGGGCACGGACGGGACGCCGCCCGTGGTGGTGTGAGCCGGGTACGTGACCCCCGTCGAAAATCCTTCCGGAGCTGGCAACCGAACGGCCCTGGGCCCAGTAGACTTGCCCGACCTCGTCCCCCGTTATCGGGACGCGCCTATCGGAGTCGCGTTGTTTGGTTGAACTCCCGTAGGCGATTGAGTGGGCGGACACGCCAAGTGGGGTGGTACCGCGGGAGGTTGGTGTCTCAACTCTCGTCCCCTCGGGGGATGGGAGTTTTT
This sequence comes from Chloroflexota bacterium, assembly GCA_024276515.1. Taxonomy (GTDB): domain Bacteria; phylum Chloroflexota; class Anaerolineae; order 4572-78; family NAK82; genus JAJRXB01. The sequence goes on along the minus strand of JAJRXB010000362.1, from coordinate 369 downwards.
TGTTTCACAATCAGCCCCCCCCTCACAGGTTGTATTCTTGCCGCCGAATCGAGAATCAGGCAAGCAGTTTCCGACCTCGAAAGGGTTCGCTCATATTGGAGTACGGTGCTCGATAGGGGCAACCCTCGCGGTTGCCCTTTGGTGGGCGGGCGCACCTGCCCCGTGCCGGGATGGTATGCCGCACTGACAGCCCGCCCCGGCTACGCCACGCGGGCCGGGGGGCAGGCAGGTGCATTTCAATTCTATGGCAGGATGCGTCTTTTATCTGGCCCGGCATCAGGCGATAGCGACTAAAGTCGCGCCTGAAGGCCCCAGGCCGAGGCGTCGGCCTGCGCCGACGCGCTGGCGTCCACGGGAGGTGGACGCCTG
>JAJRXB010000018.1 GCA_024276515.1 Chloroflexota bacterium | reverse complement strand
CCTGCCAGGAGAGCCCTCCGCTCAAAGCGGCCAGCATCTCGCCGGGACGTTGTGCCACCGCTACCGGCACTCCCAGGGATTCTTGCATCTGAGCGGGGGTCATATCGTCCAGCGTCACCTGGCCGGAGTTGTCGAACATCACACGCGGCAACAGTGCCGCCTCTCCTACCGTGCCCGTCAACTGCTCCACCACGTCGTGCCCGGTCAGCAGGCCAGAGACGGTTACGATTCCATACCAATTGTTGACGATGGGGGCGACGCGGACGTCGCTCCCGGCCAGAGCGTTCAACTCGTTCACCACACCCTGCAGCACAGGCGCCGCCAGTTCCCCGCACACCAGTGTCGCCCGGCGATATTTGAGATCGGGGATCGAAGATTTAACCCGCTCCCACTCGTCCAGGAATTGACGAACCATCCCCACCCCGTTTTCCGTCTGCCCGAAGCCGTCGTATTCCGCGGCCGGCGGCACGGGGCGACCCGCCAGCAGATACCATTCGTCGGAAGGGTAGACAAAGGTCACCCCCAACTCCCGGCGGCAACGCCGGCGCCAGGGCTCAATCTGGTCCAGGATGGGAGCGGCCTCGTCGGGGCGGTAGGTGCGCATCGAGCCAGGATGGTACCGGGTGAGACCGACGGGCACGACCGACACGGACTGCACGGTTGGGAAGAGGTCGATCAGGTCACGCAGACTGCGTTCCAGGTGAGGGCCATCGTTGAGACCAGGGATGAGCACCAGTTGGGTATGTACCTGGATGTCTCGTTCGCGCAACCAACGAATCTGCTCCAGCACGTCGGGCGCGTTCTTTTTGCCCAGCAGCCGGCGACGCAGGTTGAGGTCGGTAGCGTGCACACTGACGTACAGGGGGCTGAGGTGCTGCTCCTCGATGCGTCGCCAATCTTCGTCGTTCAGGTTGGTCAGGGTGACAAAATGGCCGAACAGGAAGCTGTAGCGATAGTCGTCGTCTTTGATGTAAACCGTCTGCCGCATCCTCCGCGGCGACTGCGTGACGAAGCAAAATTCGCACTTGTTGGCGCAGCGACGGATGTCCACGTCGAAGGTGGGGTGAGCGAACGCTACCCCCACCGGCTGGCCGTATTGGCGCGTGCCAGCCAGGGTGAGCTCTCGACCGTCTCGCCGCACCCGCAATTCGATTTCCTCCTCGGCGCTGTAGAAGCGAAAGTCAATCACGTCGCGCAGCGGGTGATCATTCACCGCCAGAATCACGTCGCCGGCGCGCAGGCCCATCTGCTCCGCCAGCCCGCCCGGCTCCACGGCATTCACCACTCCCCCCAACCATTGATTGCGCTTCAACCTTCGTCCCCCAGATGATGCGTTTCGATCATTATACCCCATCCAGCTATACGACACAATATTATTCGCTCGGCCCCAGGGCTTTTCAACGTTCTAGCGCGAGCAAGGTGACAGTCACCTTGTTCGACATAACACGTTGACAGAAACGGTAAGAAATGGTTGTCAAGTGCCTTCCTCTCGCCAAAAGATCGGAGGTGACTGTCACCTGGGTTAATTCTTTGAAAAGCCCTGGCTCGGCCCCCGCCCCCTGGCCCAACAAACGCCGTCACCGGATCGCCTGACGCACCTCGTAGGCCAGCGCGCCGAAGGCTTCGCTATAAAACAGCGATAGCGACCGAGGGCGAGGCAACGTGATCGGAACGACGCCAGACACTCGTCCCGGTCGCTGGCTGAGAACCAGCACCCGGTCGGCCAAAAAGACGGCTTCGCGGATGTCGTGAGTCACTATCACCACCGTTTTGCGACTGGCCTCCCACACGCGCAGCAACTCCTGGTTGAGCCGTTCGCGGGTCAATGCGTCCAGCGCGCCAAAGGGCTCGTCGAGCAGCAGAATCTCCGGTTCGTGGGCCAGGGCGCGGGCGATGGCTACTCGCTGCGCCATGCCACCCGAGAGTTCGCGCGGGTAGCTGCGAGCAAACTCCAACAACCCCACCAATTTGAGCGCGTGGGTCGCCCGCCGTTCTGCCTCGATCCCCGGCATTCGCTGAACTTGCAAGGGCAGCAAGACGTTGTCGAAGACGGTGCGCCAAGGCATCAGATTCGCATTTTGAAATACGAATCCAATCTCGCGGCATGGCCCTGGCAGCGGTTGACCATGCAGACAAACCAACCCCCGGTCGGGCTGCAACAGCCCCGATAGGAGTCGCAGCAGCGTGGTTTTGCCGCAACCAGAGGGGCCCACGATGCACAGAAACTCTCCCGGCGCAACCCCGAAGGAGACGTCTTCGATGGCCGGCAGCGGTCCCTGGCGGGTGATATATTGTTTGCTCAGGCGAATCGCTTCCAGGATGGGTTTGGTCATCAGGCTATCCGGTGAATCAGGCTAAATTGGCCGGGATCAGGGGATTTGGAGATAAAAGATGAAGCCCCCCAATCCCGGCCGCCTGCACCCCCTCCCTCTCCCAAATTGGGAGAGGGAGGGGGTTGGGGGGAGGGAGAGGGCAAGCCCTCGCGTCCTTCGGATGCTCGCAATGACGAATGTGACATTGTCAAGGTAGTAACTACTCCCCCATGAATTCATTGGTGTACAGTGACTCCACGTCAACGGACGACTCGATGAGGCCGGTGGCGACCATAAACGTGACCGAATCGGCCCAGGCCTGGGGATCGGAGACGCCCAGTTGGTCGCTGCGCCACAAGGGAATCGAGGCGTCGAGCACGGCGCGTTGAACAGGGGCGTCATCGTCGGTGATTTCGGGCACGAACTGCCGGGCGATGGCAAAAGCTTCGTCGGGATGGGCGATGGTGTATTCCAGGCCGCGCAGGCTGGCCCGCACCATGCGGCGTACCAGGTCTGGGTTGTCTCGGATGAGGGTTTCGTTGGTGATGAGGCCGTTTGCCACCAGATCCATGTAGTCAGAGACTTCGATGACGGTCACCTCTTTGCCGGCCTGAGTCAACTGCACCGGCTCGTTGGCGATGTAAACGACCGCGGCGTCTACCTGCCCCTGGCTGATGGCCTCGGCCTGGGTAAAGCCAATGCTCTCCAGGCGGATGGTGGTGTCGTCCAACCCGGTCGCGTAGACCAGCGCCTGCCAGGCCACGTAACTGGCGCCAAACAGGCCGGGGATGCCCACCGAGTGGCCTTCCAAATCTTTGGGAGAATCGATGCCCGACTCGGCCAGAGCCATCACCGCCACCGGGAATCGCTGGTACCACTTCATCACGTACACCACCGGCAGTCTCTGCGCCCGCGCCAGGATCACCTGATCGCCGCTGGCGACGGCGAACTGTCGGTCGCCCTGGGCCGTCAACGCCACGAAGTCGTTTTCAAAACCGTATTCCAGGGCCACGTCCAGGCCTTCCTCGGCGTAAAAGCCTCTGGCCTGAGCCACGTAAAAGGGCGCAAATTGCACGTTGGGGACAAAACCAACGCCCAGGTCAATGTGCGTCAACTCGTCAGGCGGCGCCGGGGTTGCGGCTTCGGTGGCGGTGTCGGCGGGATTGGTGGTCACTGGGACGGGGCCGGCCGCCGGCCCACAGGCAGTGAGGATCAGGAGTGTGAGTATGGTGAGAATCAGGGATGTTTTTCGCACGGTTGAGATCACCTTTCCGTGAATGTTAAAAAGTAGACTCATGTCTAGAATCTGTGTATGTCGTTGCGAGCGAAGCGACACTTGCACCGCACGCAAGTGCAGGTGAGCAACCCCCGCTCACCAACGGCTGAGACCGCTTCGCCTCCGACTCGCGGTGACATGTCGGCACACTTTTCACACATGAGCCAAAAAGTATTGGTGAAAGCGGTCGTCGTCCGTCAGTTCAGGATGAAAGGCCGTTCCCAGCAAATGCCCCTGCCGCACGGCGACAACAACGGATGGGAAGCGGACAACCGGATAATCAGCTTCGGTCCGTGGTGCCTCCGCAAAATCCGCGTAATCCGCGTCAGCCTCCGTGGTATCCGTGGTGTCCGTGGAGTCCGTGTCAGCCTCCGTGGTGTCCGTGCAATCCGTGGAGTCCGTGTCAGCCTCCGTGGTATCCGTGCAATCCGTGGAGTCCGTGTCAGCCTCCGTGGTATCCGTGCAATCCGTG
>JAJRXB010000361.1 GCA_024276515.1 Chloroflexota bacterium | reverse complement strand
GTCGTTCCGGCCGCTTTTTGCTGCGAATAAATCCGCAGCCTAATAGCTAAAGTCGGCTCAAGCCGACTGCTCCTCCCCCGATTCTGGGCAAAGACAGCACGTTTCAACGTGCTTGGGCTATTAGCCCTGAGCTTAAGCTCGCGGCGGGCGTCAGCAAGGCGAGATGTGGGTAATGATAAGCTGACAGGGAGGGGCCGGGAGAGGGTGGAATCTCGCCCGGAGAGAGATGCCGTCCTGGATGCAGGGTGTTTCTCCGTCATCCCCTCCACCCCCATCCCAACCCTCCCCCTCGTAGGTGGAGGGGGTGAACGCTTACCTTTCACCCACCTCAGCCCCCAGGTTTTGCATCAGGCCGACGAAGCCGGGAAAACTGTCGGCGATGACTTCCGTCCCCTCGATCACCGTCTCCCCCTCGGCAACCAGTCCGGCGACGACCAGGGCCATCGCCAGGCGGTGGTCGCCGTGGCTGTGGACTCGTGCGCCGCGCAGACGGGTCGGTCCCTGCACCACAAAGCCGTCCTCCCGCTCCTCGATGGAGGCGCCCATCGCTCGCAGCTCGGCGACGACGGCGGCAATGCGGTCCGTCTCCTTCACCCGCAGCTCGTGGGCGTCGCGCACCAGCGTTTTTCCCTGAGCCTGGGTAGCGGCGACGGCGAAGATGGGAAACTCGTCAATCATCCGCACCACGGTGTCGCCCCTCACCTCCACGCCCTGCAATCCATTGGGACGGACTACCAGGTCGGCGACCGGTTCCCCGCCTTGCTCCGACTGGTCCAGCAGGGTGACGCCAGCGCCCATCTGGCGCAGCACGTCCAGCAGGCCGGTGCGGGTGGGATTGACGCCGACTCGTTCCAGGTGCAGATCGGCGTTGGGGACGAGGGACGCGGCGACCAGGGGGAAAGCCGCCGAGGAGAAGTCGGCGGGGATGACGAGGGAGCAGGGGGCCAGGGGATGGGAATCGGGGGTGAGGGTGATGACGTTGTCCTGGGTGACGAGATCAGCGCCCTGCGCTTTGAGCATACGTTCGGTGTGGTCGCGGGCCGGGCCGGGCTGGCGGACGGTGGTGGGGCCTTCGGCGTAGAGACCGGCCAGCAGGATGGCACTCTTCACCTGGGCGCTGGCGACGGGCAGGCGGTAGTCAACCCCGCGCAGGTTCCCGCCGGTGATGGTCAGCGGCGGGCGGCCGGCGTGGGTCTCGACGGCCGCGCCCATCTCTCGCAAAGGGATGGCGATTCGCTCCATTGGTCGTCGTCGCAGACCGGCGTGCCCGTCCAGGGTGCTGGTGAAGGGCTGGCCGGCCAGTATCCCGGCCAGCAGACGCATGGTGGTGCCCGATCCCTGGCAGTCGATGGCAGCGGCCGGTGGACGCAGACCGCGCAGTCCCACGCCGTGGACGAGCAACTCCGTGGGCGAGGGCTGCTCCACCCTCACCCCCAGAGCACGGACGGCGCTGAGAGTCGCCTGGCAGTCGGCGGCGGGGAGCCAGTTGCGCACCCGGCCGACTCCCTGGGCAATGGCATTCAGCAGCAGCGCACGGTGGGAGATGGACTTGTCGCCGGGGACGGTAGCTGATCCGTGCAAAACCTGGCATGGTCGAACACGTAGGTTCATCGTCGGCGTTCCAGCAATTTGATGAGTTCGGGTAATTCGGAGATCACCGCGTCGGGGGTGATCTTTGCCAACTGTTCGTGGCGGAAGGGGACCCGGATGAGGACTCCCCACAGGCCAACCCGGCGGGCCGGCTCTACGTCGGTTTCCAGACGGTCTCCCACGTAAACTGCTTCGTTGGGTTCCACCCCCAGCGCGGTCAGCGCCATTTGGAATGCTTCTGGGTGTGGCTTGAGGCGACCGGTGTCGCAGGAGTAAAGGCGGACCGGCAAGAGATCGAGCAGGCCAAAGCGCGCCAGGTCTGCGTCGTGAACGTCGGACGCCCAAAATGTGTTGGACAGAAGGCCGAGGGCAATGCCCTGGTCTTTTAAGGTTTGCAACGTGTGGCGGACTCCCTTTCGCGGCTCGACGATTTGCTGAATTGGGGCGTAGAATGCCTGTCGCGCTCCGCGCCACTCGTCGTCGGTGAGGGCGATGCCCAGGTCGGCCAGGGTCGCCTTCATCGGCGTTTCGACGCTGCCTCCCCGGAATGAGGCTATCGCTGCCTGCCATTCGGCCATCGACCGAGAGGTGAGGGCTGTCAGGAATGCCGCTTCTGGCAACGCTATTTGACCGTTCGCCGAAAGGTAGCGATAAAGGGCAGCGAATCCTCGTCTGTTCAACTCGACGATGTCGGCTTCTGCCGATTCGTAGTGGAGGAGCGTCCCCCCCAGGTCAAAGAGAATGGCTTTTAGCATAGAATTGTTACCCCCGTTGGCCGGGTGAGTTCTCTTGGAAAGTGCCGTTCGCATCACCACGCTGGGGATGCTCACTCCGCCGGTGTGACGAGGAGCGAGGCATCCCCGGCGGAGTGCCCGAAGGGTGATGCCGAAGCGTCGTCCCCGTTCGGGGGACTTTCCGAGAGATCTCCGGGCCGGAACATGGGCGCGCGCCGGACGTGGGCAGCGGTCAGGGTGGTGCGCAAACCCTCTTCGTCGCCGGCAGTGACCAGGTCGGCCAGCCGTTGCAACTGGTCAGAGGCCCGGCGCAGCGCGTCGCCGACGGCGGCTCGATTGGTGAGCAAAATGTCGAGCATCATGGTCACGTCGGAGGCGGCCAACCGCGAGGTGTCGCGGAAGCCAGAGGCGGCCAGTTCCCACACCATGTCATCTTCGTCGCCGATCTTGGCTGCTGCTAGCACCAGGGCCACGGCCAATGTGTACGGCAGATGGCTGATGGCCGCAACCAGTCGGTCGTGGCGGTCGGCGTCGAGGGTCAGGGGGCGCGCACCCACGGCTACGGCCAGTTCGCGGGCCAGGGTCAGCGCGCCGGGCGACGTGCGCGGCAAGGGCACCAGCACCCACGGTGCGCCTTCGTAGAGCGTGGGTTCGGCGACGGACAGGCCGGTCGCCTCTTTGCCACACATCGGGTGCGCCCCGACCGGCTGCACCTGGGGTGGGAGTTCCTCCATGGCGGTCACGATGTCCTTTTTGGTGCTGCCCAGGTCTAGCAGTAGACAGGGATTGAGCGGCATCGCGGCCAGTTGGCGAATCTGGCGCAGGATGGTACGGACGGGCGTGGCCAGCACGATCAGGTCGGCGTTGGCTATCCCGTCGGGCAGGTCGGTGGTGGCGTGATGGACGGCCCCCCGGCTCAATGCTTCCCGGACCGTCTCGGCCCGGCGGGCCACGCCAATCACCTCGCGGCAGAGCGAGCGCGCCGTCAATGCCATCGCCAGCGAGCCTCCCATCAAACCCAGGCCCACGATGGCTACCCGGGCGTTGCGCAGCGACATATCCGCTTCGAAGATGCACCTCCTGGTCAGGTTCAAAGCTAATTTGTTTGTATTATATCATACCCTAAAAGGATTCGGTAATCATCCCGCCGTCTGCTGTGGCCGGGTCTTTGGCATGCTGTGGCCGGGTCTCTGGCTTGCTGTGGCCGGGTCTCTGGCTTGCTGTGGCCGAGTCTCTGGCCGCTTGCTGTGGCCGGTCTCTGACCGGGCCCGCTTGCTGTGGCCGGTCTCTGACCGAGCCACCCCCAGGCACGGTCTGGAGACCGGCCTGAGCGTGGGCCGGCCTGAGCCTCTCCTCTGCTGTGGTCGAGTCTCT
>JAJRXB010000360.1 GCA_024276515.1 Chloroflexota bacterium | reverse complement strand
TGGGTCACAATCTCTTCGGGCGTGCCGTGCGCCTGGACCAGTTCCGGGGTGGCGATGGTTTCCAGCGCAACGCGAGCCTGATCGGCCACGTCGTCGGCCAGAAAGCGACCGGGATAGGGCGAAAGTTCGGCCAGAGGGGGGGTGGAGATGCCCCGCTCGGCGGCCACCCGCAGCTTCTCTCGCTCGTAGATGAAGCGACGCACGTCCTCGGCCATCTTCGCGTAGGGAGGTGTGTCGTAACGGTGCGGCGGCAGGTGGGTGACGCGCAACGTCTTGTCCAGCCAAAAGGGGAAGCCGGCCAACCGGGCGTTGAGCACGTAGTCCAGGTCTTCGCCCCGGGTGATGCCGGGGTCGAAGCCGACACGGGTGAAGAGGTCGCGGTGAAAGACCATGTTGCCCCCAAAGGCGACGGAGGTGGGCAACAGCCGGCCGGGGGCATCGAGCAACGCTCGTGTGCTCTCATTCATGATGCGAGCTTTGTCGAGGAAGATGTTGCCGGTTGAGTCGCCCTCCGGCAAAAGGACTTCTCCGGCAGCGTCTTCGTAAAAACCGGCTATCCCCAACACCGGCTCGCCGTTTTGGGTGCGTCCGATGGATTCGGTGGCGATGTGCAAATAGTCGGGTCTGACGATTTCGTCGTCGTCGAGGGCAACGACGACTTGCGTCCCCAGGATGTGGGGGACGAGGAGCTGGCAGTTGCGAACCCCCGCGTAGTTGTCCAGGTTGATCAGGGTCGGGTCGAAGCCCAACGCGGGGGTTCGGTCGCGCACGACCTGCAGCTCGTTTGAGCCAAACTGGGCGATGGGATAATGCCCCCGAAAGGGGGCGATGAGAATGTCTACCCGGGCTTCGGCGTGGGGGGCCAGGTCGGGATGCACGGCAGCGGTCAGCACCAGCACGCGAAAAGTCGCCCGCTCAGGAGGTGAAATATCGACCAGGCGTGTCAGGCTCTCCAAAAGTCGGGGCAGGGTGCTATCGCCATCCACCGGCGTGGGATGGTCGAAGATAGTCTCGACGGGCCGGTCGGGCTGAACACGCCCCCAGGTCCAATAAGTTGGTATCACGAGCGTGACGTCCGCCTGGTTCATCCGGCTCCTATCCTTTGACCCCGCCGGCCGTGAGCCCCTCGGTCAGGAATCGTTCGGCGAAGAAGAAGATGATGATGATCGGGACGGTGATGACCACCGATCCGGCCATCAGCCAGGTTTTGGGCACTTCCTGGGTGTCGAGTTGCCGAACACCCAACGAAAGAGTCCACACGTCTGGCTTCTCCAGCAAAAAGAGCAGCGCGTAGAGGAACTCGTTCCAGGCGATCATAAAGATGTATAGCGCGACCGCGGCGATGGCCGGGGCGGCCAGGGGGATGGTGATGCGCCAGATGACGCCGAAGCGATCCAGCCCGTCGATCAGGGCTGCCTCTTCCAGCTCGGCCGGGATGGTTTGGAAATAGCTGCGCAACATGTAAAGCGACACCGGCAACGTGCTGGCCAGGTAGACGATCACCAATCCGGGCAACGATCCCCGCAGGCCCAACCGGGAGAAGACGATGAACAGGGGGACAGCCAACACGATGGCCGGGAACATATAGATGAGTAAGATACCCCAGTTGAAAAAGGTCTTTCCCCGGAAATTAAGGCGTGTGGCCGCATACGCGCCCAAGATGGAGAAGAGCAAGGTGATGAGCACCGTCGCCGTCGCCACTATCAAACTGTTGACGATGAAAACCTTGAGGTTTTGTTCAAACCACACGCCTTTGTAGGTGCTGAGGCTGGAAATTTGCTCCCAGGTAGGCAGTGCCAGAGGGCGTTGGAGAACCTGGTCCAGGGGACGGAAGGAGAGGACCACCATCCAGAAGAAAGGGAAGGCAGAAATGAGCAAGAAGAAGGCAATGCCTATCACCCGGAGAATCTTGAAAATTACCAGTTCTACTCTCTCGCGACTCATCACTCTTCCTCCACGGCCAGGTAACGGAAGTAGATCAGCAAGAAAATAGCCAGGACGAGGGCCAGCACCACGGCCAGCGCCGAAGCTGCCCCCACTTTATACTGTCCAAAGAGAAAATTGTAGATTTGGACGGTCATCACCTGGGTGCCGGCGCCGCCGCCGGTCAGCAAAAAGATGTCGTCGAACTTGTTGAAAGTCCAGATGAAGCGCAACAACAACAGGGTGGCAAACACACTCCTCAGTTGAGGCAGGGTGATGTACCAAAAGCGTTGCGAGGGCACGGCCCCATCCACGGCGGCTGCTTCGTACAGTTCAGAGGGTAGGGCCTGCAACCGAGACAAGAAGAAGAGAAAGGCAAAGGGAAAGTATCGCCACCCCTCGAAGAGGATGACCATCGTCAGGGCCAGAGGCCATCTGACCTCGAAGCCGAACAGATTCAGGTCCAGATACCGTTGCGAGAGAAAAGAGATACGCTGCCAGCCAAACCATCTCACCCCCAGCTCGTTGATGATGCCAAACTGAGCGTTGAGCATCATCTTCCAAACAAAGGCCACCGCCACCACCGGTGCGATGTAGGGAAACAAAATAAGCCCTCGAAAAATCTGGCGGCCTGGGAACACGTCACGGGCCAGGAGGGCTGCGATCAGCCCCATCCCCAAAGAGAGAATGGTGCCGAAGATGGTGTAGATCAACGTCGTGCTCAAGAGCTGGCCAAACCGCCCCAGATCAAAGTCGCTGAGGGGCCACAGAGTCACCCCCCGAAACACCCTGGAAAAATTCTTAAGAGTCAGATCGGCCGGGCTCCACAGGTCGGCCGATCGCAGGCCACCTAATTCAATCGGCTTGAAGGCCAGCCAAAAGTTCCAAATAACGGGGAAAATAACGATAGCCAACACCACCAGGGTAGTAGGGACCAACATGGCATAAGCCAGCCGTGCTTCACGCTGTGCCATGGTGGGGCCGCCCCGGGTCGAGGGTGGTGCAGCAGAGGTGGCACTCATCGCTCGACGACCTCCCTTCTAGACGTCTTCATTTGAGACTTCCGAAATCTGGCAGACTTCGGAAGTCTCGTCGCGAAGCTTTGCTAGTAGATGGCAGATAGCCGATAGCTAACTGCTGCTATCAGCTATCTGCCTATGTGACCGTTGGCCGGTTAGTCTGCGGCCAGGCCAGCCGCCAGGTCTTCGACTTCAAACTGCATCTCTTCGGCGGCTTCGGCGGCCGTCAGGGTTCCATCCAGCACGTCACGCAGCAGGCGCGGGACGGGCAGCGCCTCGTAGACGGCGGCCACCAGTTCGCCCTGCCCCTGGGGGAAGCCCCAGCGATCGAAGCTGCCGGCCCCCTGGATGAGGGTGTCGATCACTTCGTCGCCGTAGATCTCGCCCAGCGGAGCCTTGCGGTCGACGCCGGTCTCCAACTGCTTCCAGCCGTCAATGAACTTGTTGGGCTCGTCGGGTGTTCCCTGGCGCATGGGGAACTTGCCCTCCGGGGCCACGGCCAACCAATCCAGGTATCCCTCGTTGAACCAGAACTCCAGGAACTTTTTGGCGGCCTCTTTGTTGGCGTTGGTGGTGATGCCCATGTAGCTCACCTGACCATACTGAGCCGGCGCGCCACTGGGGCCGGCGAAGGCGGGCACGATGCCCGAGTTCTTGGCCAGGTAGGCCGGATCGTCGGCGCACTCCGGGCAGGAGGGGAAGGCGCTATCGCGCAGGCCGGCCATCTCGTCGAGGATGAAGGGAGACCAGACGATCATGCCTGCCTGGCCCGCAAAGTAGGTGGCCCGGGTGCTGACCACGTCGGCCTCGCCTGGCGGCCCATAGTTATTGAGCAGGTCGGCGTAGAATTCGATGGCTTCCACACATTCGGGGGTATTCAGTGTCACCTCGCCGGCGTCGTTCACCAACTGGCAACCGTTGGCCAGGGCGAAGTGCTCGAAGGTCTGCTGGGTGAAGACTGCGCCGGCAGAGCTGGCAGCCGTGATGCCGTAGACATTGTTGGCCGGGTCATTGATGGCCGCGGCTGCCGCCTCGATAGTCTCGAAGGTGGTTGGCGGGTCCAGGCCCAACTCGTTGAACCAGTCGGCGCGATAGATGATGAGCTGCCCCCAACCGTCGGTCGGCACGGCGGCATAGCCACCATCAAAGGCCACCATGTTGAGCGCCCCCTGAGCGAAGGTATCTTTGCCCAGAGATTCGATCACGTCGGTGGCGGCCTCGGCATCCAGGATGCCCTGCCCCGCCCAACCGAGGGTGAAGTCCAGGGGATGGAAGATCACGTCGGGCAGCGTGCCAGCAGCCACAGCCGCCGTCGTCAACTCCGGCAAAGCATCCTCGTCGGTCAGGATCAACTCAACGTGGATGCCGGTCTGCTCCTCGAAGCGGTCGAGAATCTCCTGGGTCTTCTTGGCGCGAGCCGGTTGCGTCTCGGTGCTCCAGAACTGGATGGTCTCACCGACGACGGGGACTTCGACCTCCACCTCTTTGGTGACGACGACTTCCTTTTCAACTTCTACCTCTTTGGTGACGACTTTCTCCACCTCTTGGGTGACAACTTTCTCCACCTCTTTGGTGACGACCACGGTCTGCACCGGGGCCGGCCCAGCGCACTGGGCCGCCAGCAAACTGAGGACCACCAGTATGGCGAAGACTGCAAACAGGCGTTTCATTTCTTCCTCTCTCCTTTCTTGAATTTGCAAAGTAATTCGGTTGTATCCTTTTGCACACTGCACCTTATTTTAGCCGGTGATTGACCACCTCCCTTCTCGGATGAGCTCTCTCGGAGAGTCGAGGGGTAGGGGCAAGGCTGTCTTGCCCCGCTTATGCGTCAGTGTTAAATATGGAGATGAGGGCGATGCCTGGTCCCTGTCATTCCTGCTGGCTCAAAACAGCGTCGGCTCAGCCTCCGCCGGAACGGCGAATGATCAGGGAAGGCTGAAGAAGGATGTGGCGTTCTACCAGGGCTTCACCGTTGATACACTTGATCAACATATCGCAGATCATGCGCCCGATGCGGTAGATTGGCTGGTGAACGGTGGTAAGTGGAGGGTGAGAGTACTGGGCCGGGGGGATGTCGTCGAAGCCGGTGATTGCGATGTCCTGCCCCACCATCAGGCCACGCTCTTGAGCCGCAGTCATAGCGCCCAACGCCATCAAGTCGTTACAGGCAGCGATGGCGGTAGGGCGATCCGGTCGGTCGAGCAACTCTCCGGCCAGCCGATGTCCACTGCGCTGAGTCATATCGCCGACGAGGATGAGCGATTCATCCAAAGGCAGGCCGTTCTCTTCCATCGCCTGTCGAAAGCCTGTCAGACGGTACGTGGCAAACATCAAGTCGGACGGGGCAGCGATGAAGGCAATGCGACGATGGCCTAAGTCGATCAGGTGTTGAATGACCAGCTTCATCCCCAGAACGCAGTCCTCGTCAACGTAAGGGAAATCAAAGTCTTGCTCGGTGCGGCCGAAGGCGACAAATGGGAAATTCTGTTCTACCAGGAAGGCAATACGCGGGTCGTTGCGACGGGTTCGCACCACCAGCAAGCCATCCACCCGTCGCCCACTGACCACCCGCCGGTAAGCTTCGTCCTCGTCGGGGCCTGGCGCCTGAGTGGAAACGAGCAGGTCAAAGCCATTCGCAGAGGATTCGTTACCAATGCCGGCCAGGAGTTCGCTGAAGAAGGGGTCGGAGAAGCGGGGACCGAAGGTAGGTAGAATCAGGCCCAGAGTATCGGTTCGTTGTTTTCGCAACCTCTGTGCAGCGATGTTGGGCGTATAGCCCATCTCGCGGGCGACCCGCCTGACGAGCGCTTTGGTCTCTTCGCTGACGTCGTCGTAGTCATTGAGCGCGCTGGAGACAGTAGTGACTGATTTCCCTACTGCCCTGGCGATATCCTTGAGCGTGACCGTCACTCGCCTCTCACTCCTCCTCTTCGCCGAAACGGAGTATGGATACTGAGCGCAGTTGAGTCTTGGGGAAGATGAGAGTACAACTCTATGTCGCCCGCAACCGAAACGTTTCGAATACATCCCTATTATAAACCGAAACGTTTCAGGTGTCAAGGGATTTTCGGGTGCATTTTCTTATTGGGGGCGAATACGGGTATTTGAAACGCTGAGACGCACTGAAACGTTCACCCCTCCCTGGCAGGGAGGGAGGGGACGGGGGAGGGTGAAATCTCGCCGGGTCAGGGGTCACAGACCCCTGACGGGCGGAGGCCACAGACCCCTGACGAGCGGAGGCCACAGACCCCTGACCGGGCGGAAGATTACTCCAGTTCGGGTTGGCCGACGTAAGCGTTCACCCCTCCCTGGCAGGGAGGGGGCGGGGGAGGGTGAAATCTCGCCCCGTCAGGGGTCACAGACCCCTGACGAGCGGTGGTTTCTCCGACGTCCCCTCCACCCCCACCCCAACCCTCCGCCTACGAGGTGGAAGGGGTGAACGCTCACTCTACGCCTTTGGTATCAACCGTGAAACGGGGATGCCACACAAGAACTTGAACGGTGCGTCGCCGGCGTTGACGTAGGTGTGCTGGGCGTCGGGGGGCACGAAGATCACGTCGCCCACCCCCACGTCGTGCCACTCGCCGTTGATTTGCACGCGCCCTTTGCCCTCGATGACGAAGTTTTCGTGTTCAAAGGGGTGGGTGTGGTTTGGCGTGTGACCGCCGGGAGCGACCTCGATGACGCGCAGAGCGTAAACCGGCGCGCCGTCTTTGGCTTCGTCGATCACCCAGCGGATGGTCACGCCGGGGGCCTCGTCGCCGAAGGTGTCGGCCGGTACCTCGGTGTAGTGGCAAACTTTGGCTGTTGGTTCGGTCATTTGGACTTCTTCCTCCCTGGCTAAACTGCCTCCTGCACTTCGGCAAAGGCGTGGTCGAGGATTTCGAGGGCCTGATCCACGTCGTCTTTGGTGGCGATGAGGGGCGGCGCGACGCGCAGAGCGTTGCCGTAGAGTCCCCCCTTGCCGATGATGAGCCCCCGCTCCCGGGTCGCCTCGAACAGATGGGCCACCTCTTTGGTGGCCGGCTCTTTCGTTTTGCGGTCGCGCACCATCTCTACTCCCTGCATCAGACCCATCCCCCGCACGTCGCCGATAAGGGGATATTTCTCCTGAAGTGCTTCGAGGCCCTGGCGCAGGTGAGTCCCCACCTCCTCCACGTGGGCGGGCGAGGCTTCCTCTTCCATCACCTCGATGGTCGCCAGCGCAGCCGTGCAGGAGACGGGGTTGCCGCCGAAGGTCGAAATCGTCAGCCCTTGCAGCTTGTCGGCGACTTCGGGCGTGGCAATGGTGGCCGCCATCGGCGACCCGTTGGCAATGCCTTTGGCCATCGTCATGATGTCCGGCTCCACGCCCCAGTGCTCGATGCCAAACCAATACTTGCCGGTGCGTCCAAAGCCTGTCTGCACCTCGTCGCAGATGAAGAGCCCGCCGTATCGACGCACGATGCCCACGGCGATCTCAAAGTATTCCGGCGGCGGTGTGACAAAGCCACCGACCCCCTGGATCGGTTCGGCCAGGAAGGCGGCCACCCGGCCCGAGGTGGTCGTCTTGACGAGTTCTTCGATGTCCTCCGCGCAGGCAACCCCGCACTCCGGGTAGGTGAGCTTGAGGGAGCAACGGTAGCAATAAGGGCTCATCGCGTGCTTGATCCCCACAACGTGAGTACCGCCGATGCGCCAGCCCGACTGGCCGGTGAGGGTCATCGCCAGGGCGGAGCGACCGCTGTACCCGTGCCGGAGCGCGATGATCTCTTGCGCGCCGGTGGCCGCTTTGGCCAGCATCACCGCCGCTTCGTTGGCCTCGGTGCCGCTGTTGAGGACGTACGATTTTTGCAATCGGCCGGGGGTGATCTCGGCCAGCTTCTCGGCCAGGTTGACGTGGCTTTCGTGAGGATAGAGGGTGGAGGTGTGTACCAGCGTCTGGACTTGCCGGGTCAGCGCCTCGGTCACTTTGGGGTGACAGTGTCCCACACTGACGGTGAGGATGCCGGCGAAGAAGTCCAGATACTCTTTGCCCTCCACGTCGTAAAGGTGCATC
This sequence comes from Chloroflexota bacterium, assembly GCA_024276515.1. Taxonomy (GTDB): domain Bacteria; phylum Chloroflexota; class Anaerolineae; order 4572-78; family NAK82; genus JAJRXB01. The sequence continues at coordinate 2,796 of JAJRXB010000360.1, read as the reverse complement.
CCTTCGCCCCGTGCAAAGGGGAGCGGCTGGCGGTAGTAGGTGAGATGGCTGGGCCACAGATACTTCCGTTGCTTCTCGAGGATCGCTTGAGTGTCCACGTTGACCTCCTTCGGTATTGCGTGTTGCGTGTTGGGTGTTGAGTGTTGCGTAGAGCGCCCCTCTACTCGACGTGTGCCACCTGGTCCATTCGGTCGGCCGGCGCGTAGACCACTCCGTTCTCAAAGGCCTGGGCTACGTATACCACCCCTTCGTGCTCAAAGGTGAACTCAGCCGACAGTCGCTCGCCCAGATGGTGCTGGCGGGCATATTGGTACAGCGTCGTGTTGGGATCGAGGGGGATGATGTGCGGCTGGGCAGCTTCGAGAAGGGCCTGGCGCAGAGCGGCCTGTTCCGCGACTTCTGCCCCTTCTACCCGTTCGTCCGTCGTGGGCGGCGGGGTTGGCTCTTCTGCCTCGGTGGGGACGGCGGGCGGCACCTCCTCGGCCGTCGCCAGCGCCGGCTGAGCTTCGACTGCCGGCATGGCACTCGGAGCCTCAGCCGCCTCCGCTTCCGCAGCGCCGCCTTCTCCCTCCACCAGTTGGAAGGTGAAGCGAAAAGCGGTGCTGGCCCAGGCATCGGGCACTTCTTCTGTGCCCAACCCCACGCCGGTAACCCGCTCCGAGGGATAACCCCCTTCGGTCATCTCCACGGCGTAGGTCCCCAGCGTGGCAAACATCGTGTAATTGCCCCAAAAGCCATCGATGGGCCCTTTGGTCGTCACCGGGTCGCGGGCGTCGGGACGGGCAACGACGAAGGTGGCATTTTCCAGCGGCTCTCCGTTGACGTCCAGCGCTTTGACGAAGATGTGAGACGCGCCGCCGGCTTCCTCTTCGTCCAGCCACCTGGCTTCCACCAGCTTCCAGTAAGGGCCGTCGGTGCTCGGCGCCGGCTCCAGTTTGATGCCTTCTCCCAGGTAGTTCAGACGGTAGTCCCAGTTGCGCCCTAATTTGTCGGGGGTGGGCGGTTTTTTCCACTGGGCGGGAACCGGCCCATCCTGGCGCACGCGCGAAGGGAGGTCCTTGAGCATTTGCACCAGAGGCAGCTCGCCGTTGAGACCCCACTCCTCGTCGTACTTATGCGTTAACCACGGCCCCTGGTTTTCGGCCGGGGGTGCCTGCACGCCGATGCGTTGCGCAGCGATGAGCCAGGGCATCACGGAAAAGAAGTAGTCGGGGACTTTTTTGCCCAGGATGTCCCGGTCGCCTTGCATATATTTGAACATCTCCAGGTTCATCTCGCTGGCCGCCTGGGGGGTGGGCTTGGGATAACGCGGATCGTCGCCGGCGGTGGTGCCAGCCCGTTGCCCCACGTTGTAGCCCCCTTCGGTCATCATGATGGGGATGGAACGGCCAATGGCCTGGACGATGTAGGCGTTCAATTGTTCAAACCCCCGGAACCCGGTGGCGTCGGTCATAACGTCGGCGTTGGGGTTGGCCATTTCTTTGCGCGCTTTGTTGACCTCTTCCCAACTGATCTCCCATGCCCACAGACCGCCGGCTGCATGCCACTCTTCTTCGGTGATGGGCACGCCGTACATATTAACCGGGTCGTTTGGGTACTCCAGGGGGCGCGCCAGACAGTAGTTGTGAATGGCGGCCCAGGCTCCACCTTCCAAAATGTCGCGCCGCCCGCGCTCGACGATTTTCTGGAAAGGGTCTCTCAGCGTCCCCACGCCAAAGGCGGGCACTGCCGGGTGACCTCCCTCTTCCAGGATGATGTCGGCGTCTATGATGAAGTTGTCCACCACGATATCCAGCCAATTGGGGGGTCTGCGGCGGTCCTTCCATTCCAGGTCCAGATCGGGCTCGTTGTTGGTCTCAAAGTAGAGCGCGCCGGCGTCTATCAGGCGTCGCACTGCCTCGCGGCCGCGCAGACCGATGTTGCCCGGGTTTTGCTCCGGCCAATAGAAGCGAACGACCGGCATAATCCCCAGGTCTACCAGCCGGCGCACCAACGGCAACGATATGCCACCACCGTCGTCCATCACCTTTACCCATTTGAGCTTCATCGCCTGAAGCTGTTCGGCCCAAAAATCCCAGTCGCGCTTGCCCCACTCGTAGGCACTGAGACTCCAATGAACGCCACGACCGTTGTCTTTGGGCGGGCGGGGAAATTCGTGCAGCTCCATCGGGTCCTCCTTTCATCACCTCTTAAAGCAACGGTGGATTGTTCAACTGATTATACCCCATCCTCCGTCACCTGTCTACCTGTGGCGAAAGCCGGGGGCATTTGAACCAACAGGAAATGGGTTGAAGGTAGGGGCGAACCCGCGTGTTCGCCCTGTAATGGGCAGACACATCGGTCTGCCCCTACTCTGCACCCACAACGCACCAACTCGTCTTGAACACCCCTATTTCACTTTTGGAGCAAGATTTGAACCGCTGAAAGCGCGGCCCTCCTGCAAGCACAAGGGATCAGATTCAGCGAACTCAATTTCAATCAGCGTCTTCAGCGTTTCAAAACCCCGTATTATTCGCCCCCAAACCATAGATTTAACGCGCGTAGGGGCAGGTCCGCCCCTACATCCCGCAAGGGTGGCCCAGCCCTGGACTGGCTCAACCATCCCATAGACAAGGACCTGAGGCGGTGATATAATGAAAAGCATCAACCATCATCTTAGAGTTGTTCCTAAATAAATTTGTGCTGAGGTGACAGTCACTTTTGGCACGATTATCAGGTCAGAATTTGAAAAATCACCCCGTTTTTTGTGCCAGTTCAAGTGACTGTCACCTGCTTTTGCTTAAACGGGAACAATTC
>JAJRXB010000359.1 GCA_024276515.1 Chloroflexota bacterium | reverse complement strand
GAGACCGAAACCCAGGGGCCGGATTGGGACCAGCGCTGGGTGCAGATCTCGGTGGTCGCCGTCTCATTAACGAACGTCCTGCAACTCTCCGACGACCCCATGTACTGGTGGCTCCAGAGCCTGGTCATCGACCTGTCGGGTTACGCCGGCCATATCATCCGGGTGCGTTTCCACTTCGATACGCTGGACGGAGCCTACAACGGCTACCGTGGCTGGTACATAGACGACTTCAGCATCTCCACCACGCCGCCGCCCGCTTGCGCCGACAGCCACGAGCCCAACGACAGCCCGGCCCAGGCCACGTCCATCGTCTACGGCCAGACCATCAGCGCCGACATCTGCCCCGGCGGCGACTACGACTTCTACGCCTTCACCGGCACGGCGGGTGACAAGGTGGTAGTAGACGTTGACGCCGAAAGCGACGGCTCGTCGCTGGATTCCTACGTCTTCCTGCTGGACAGCGACGGAGCCAGCGTACTGGTTGCCAACGACGACGAGATCCTGGGCGACGTACACGACTCACACCTCGGCTACCAGTTGCCGCAGGACGGGACGTACTACATCAAGGTGAAAGCCTGGAATCACCCCTCGGTCGGTGGCACCGACTACTTCTACACCATCCGCCTGCTGACCGACGATGCTGCCCCCACCGCCGCGATCACCTCGCCCGGCCACGAGGCCTGGCTCGATCCCACCTTGCAGACCATCACCACCGACGTCAGCGACGGCGAGAGCGGCATCCGCCACGTCACCTTCTACTGGCACGATGCCGATTGGGACAACTCCGATTGGGTCGTGCTGTACGACGACGGGGGCGGCCGGGACGGGTGGACGTATGACTTCGACACCAGCGGCCTTCCCGAACAGGGGCAGGATGGCGTGGTGTTCATCTACGCCTACGATTGGGCCGGCAACTACGCCGGATATGGCTCATATCACCTGGGCCTCGACCGTACTCACCCCAACGCCGCCGCCCACGTCAGCCCGGCCTACGGCGACGCCCCCTTCCGCGACTTCTGGGTCTGGTGGAGCGGCTCCGACAACCTGTCCGGCATCGCCAGCTACGACGTCCAGTACCGGGACGGGAGCGGCGGCACGTGGACGAACCTGGCCATTGGCACCACCGACACCTATACCCGCTTCGTCGGCCTGGACAGCCACACCTACTACTTCCGTGCCCGCGCCCGTGACTACGCTGGCAATCAAAGCGCCTACGCCGGTGGTGATGGCGATGCCCAGTATGCGGTGGACATCTGTGACATCGCGGCCGATGCCTACGAGGCGGACAATGGCTACTCCAGTGCCAAGTGGATCACCACCGACGGTATCTCGCAGACCCACACCATCCACGCCGAAGGCGACCAGGACTGGGTGAAGTTCTATGCCGCGGCCGGCGTCACCTACACCCTGGCCACGACCAACACCGGCGGCCACGCCGACACGGTGCTCTACCTGTACGACACCGACGGCAGCACCCTGATTGATTCCAATGATGACTACCCGGATATGTGGCCGGCCTCGCGCCTGGACTGGCAGCCGACGGCCAGTGGGGTGTACTACGCCAAAGTGGATCACTGGGATCAGTACGCCTATGGCTGCACGACCGAGTACGGGCTGTCCATCGTCACCAATGACGAGACGCCGCCCAGCGGCAGCATCGCCATCAACGGTGGAGCCGCCTACGCGGCATCCAGGGTGGCGACGTTGGCCTTGTCCGGTGCGGATACGGGCACCGGCGTGGATCGGGTAATGCCTGCCAACAGCAGCAACTTCAGTGGTGCCACCTGGATGGCCTACACCACTTCACTCGACTGGACGCTCCCGGCGGGAGACGGCACCAAGACGGTCTACGCCAGGTTCCGCGACCGGGCGGGGAACGTATCCGGGGTCTACAGCGACACCATCGTTCTCGATACCACCGCGCCCACGGGCAGCGTTCTCATCCAGGGCGACGCAGCGGTGGTGAGCGACACGCATGTCATATTGACACTGGTCGCATCCGACGCCAATGGGGTGACCCATATCCGGTTGCGAAACGACGGCGAGGCGTGGGGTGCGTGGGAGTCGTTTGCCGTGAGCCGGGCCTGGACCCTGCCTGTCCAGGGAGGGGAGCATACGGTATGGGTGCAATTCCGCGACGCGGCCGGCAACGTATCGCCCGCCTATTCAGACACGATTGTCTATCAGTGGCCTTACGATGTCTACCTGCCGTCGGTTTTGAAGAACTACGCCCCGTAGTTTGCTGTGCAGGGAGCAGTGAGCCAAGGGGTGAAAGTGGGCAAGCTGGAAGCACAACAAACTGCAAGGCCGGGAAAACTCCCGGCCTTTTGATGGCGCCGTCCGCGATTCCAACGAACAACACGGCTCCTTCGTGCCCCGATACGGGGACCGGGCGACCCCTGTCGCTCCGTCTGTTGAGGCTGGGCGGCCACGGTGACACCCTGCCGCGCGCACTCGTGACACAGCGTTGCCCCGTGGCCGTCGGCTGTCCCTCAAGTGGGCGGGGGTGGGGGGAGAGCGCGCGGCACAGAGCCTGGGGCAGTGGCTGCCGCCGATACGCCAGCTTCATGGCCTTCCTGCCCTGGCCCCGGCCGGCCCGGGGCTGTGTGACAGGGCCGAAGGTGGACAGGCGAGCAGGGTCGAGGAGGTCTTCCCAGCGGTCGGCGGGCGGCTCGCTCCAATCGGGGTCGGCCAGGAACTCGGGCAGGGGCAGGGCCAGCAGGCGGAAGGGGAGGGAGCCGCCGGCGTCCTCGGCCAGGGTGGCCACCGCTTGCTCCCAGATGGCCAGAGTAGTGTCCCAGTCGCGGTCGCGTTTCAGGTTGAACAGCACGCGCACGGTGGAGGACACCGCCCGCCTCCCCTCGGACTGGAAGAAGGCCAGCTTGTTGCGCAGCCCGGCGATGATGCGACGCACAAGGGCGCCGTTGGCGCCTTGCTCGGTCTCAAACAGGGCCACCGTGCCGTCGGGCAGGGTGACCAGGTTATCGGGGCGGAGGGTTTGGCCGCCGAAGGGGAGCTCGCGTTCGGTGTGCACCGTCAGCCCGGCGGCGAGGGCGGCCAGGCGCAGGTCGAGGGTGGCCAGGGCGTGGGCGATGGCGGTCGCGCCTCTCAGGTTGCAGGGGCGGGCGTCCTGGTGACCTACCTGGCGCAGCAAGTCGGCGCCGGTCTTGGCCAGCCGGTAGACGGCGCGCTGGCGGCCCTTGGTGGCTGGGCGGGGGATAGGACCCTCGACGCGGGCGAGGATGGGGGCCCTGCCTCCAGGCGTGGCCCGCCTGAACTTGCCCATCAAGTTGTTGACCTTGCCACGCCCGAAACCGGTGGCCTGCCGAATCTGGCCGGTGTCGGCCACGCCGGTGGGGAGAAAGACTTGCAACAAACGGAGCCAGTTTCGATTCGCGTCTCGGCCGTCGAGGGCAGAGAGGATGGGCGCCAGGTTGTTTGTGGTGGACATGGGTCAGGTCTCCTTGCTTGGGGTGAGAAGGGCAATACGTGCAAAACAAAGCGGACAAACGCAAAACGAAACGTCTATAGGCAAAGACTCTCTAATTGCACGACAGCCATTTTGCATGGCTTCTGTGCGATGGTCTCACTCCGAGATGGCATTGAGTTGCTCTTGCTGCTGCACGATGATACGGTTCAGATCGGCGATTGTGGCTTCGAGTCGGGCCACGTCGTGGGCGTGGGCGGCTTGGGCGCGGGAGAGGGCTTCGTCCTTCTCGCGCAGGCGCTCTTCGGTCTGGACCAGCTTAACCAGGAGTTGAGTGTTGCGCTCTTTCAGCCTCTCCACCTCGGCCTGCAGAGCATCCCGTTCGATCTTCACTTTATCTCGTTGCAGTTGGTCTATCTCGGCTTCGAGTTGCTGGTTTATCTGCGCCAACTTGCCCAGCCTTGCCCGGAGCGTTTGCCAGTCGGCAGCCGATTGCCGCAACAATTGGCCGGCTTCGTGCAGAAACCGGTTCGCATCGGGCACGCACCGTTGCCACAGTTCCGACCACCCTGTGGCCAGGTATCCGGGCCACGAGTCTGTGTGGGGAAAGGCCGTCACTTCCAGCGAATACAGGAAGCGACCGATGAACCGGACGACAGCCCAACGCTCGATGGCTTCTATCTCTTCCGGTGTCGGCCGGCGGATAATGCGGATGCACATCGTTCCACCTCCACGCCTGGTTTCTTTGAGTGGGCTGCCTATTCGTATTGGAGACAGGCATCCGGCGCGCGCACCCTGGCCCGGGGCAGGGCGGCGGTGGGCGGCGGCGTGGGCAGGCCGAAGGCGTAGCCGACGGCCAGCAGGGCGTCTTGAAACCCCCGCCGATAAACGGCCACCAGTTCCGGGTCGGCCACGTCGCCCAGGGCGGCGACGGTGGCCGCGCTGGCCTGCTCCACCGCCGCCAGCACCCGTTGGAT
>JAJRXB010000358.1 GCA_024276515.1 Chloroflexota bacterium | reverse complement strand
TTCCCCTTCGTGGGTTTCCTGTGGAGAGAGGAGGTGTGTGGAGAAGCTCAGTTTAATCTGCCTGGCCTCGGCCTGGGACGATACCTGGTCCTCGACGGCGCGCAGCAGGTCGTCCACCGCCACCGGTGTGCGGTTGAGGGGGGCCTTGCAGGTGACAGTCACTTGAGAAGTGACCGTCACCTCGTTTCCGGCATTTCTTGCACCAGAAGCCCCACATCTCTCGGTGACCTCGTCACTCATCCCTCCTTCCAATGTCCCACAGCAACAGGGATGGCACCCTCCGCGCATACTCTCTCCACGCCTCGCCAAAGCGCCGGGCCAGCGCCTGTTCTTCCAGCCGCGCTCGCCAGACCATGCCGGGCAGGAAGGCAAAGAGAGTGACCAGAATCCCCAGCATACTGGCGAACAGTAGATCAAGCGCCAGCATAGAAATGGCGAAGCTCAAGTATAGGGGATGGCGCAACCTGCTGTAGATACCGCCGGTGACCAACCCGGTCACGGGCTCGATCTCCCCGCTGACGCCTTCCTTCAGAGCAAACAGCGAGAGCAGCATAAGCCCCAGCCCCAACCCGAATACCGGATAGCCCACCGCTCGCGCCGTCGCCTTGGGGATGGGCAATCGCCAAAATGGCAGCACGGCGACGTTCAGCAACCCCGCGCCCAGCATGATCAGGTGAGCTTTGTCCCACCGTCGGCCCATGATCAGCTTTCAATATCCCTTCGAGTCATCGCCCCAGCATCGCCCCCACGACGTGCAATACGATGTCGGCGCTGAAGTGAGAGGCCATAGCCGCCAGCAGTCCGCGCCGCCAATAGAGCCAGCCGAAGAGCATCCCGGCGATACCGTTGAGCAGCAGGGTGCGCACCACCACGATAGTCGTCAGTGGGGCCAAAGCTGCCAGCGTCGGCAGGTGGCCCGCGCCGAAGAGCAGCGCCGCCAGCACGTTGGCCGTCCAGAAGACGCCGGCCCCCGGCCTTCTCCGGCGGGTGATCTTCGCCCCCGCCCAGGCCAGCAGGGTCATCAGCCCCAGCCGCATGAGCAACTCCTCGTTGATGCCGCCGTAGAATGCGGCCAGAAAACCCTGCCACGGCGGTGGCGCCGAGATTGTGACCAGCGCTTTGGGGAGCAGCGAGGCGAAGACTACTCGCTCCAGGAGCAGGATGACCACTCCAACTGCTACCCCGGTGGTGATGGCCAGCGGCAGGAAGGCCCGGAACCGACACGGGGCCTCGGGGTCGCCGGCTAGCCAGGCCCGCAACACCGGCGCGCCCAGTCCCACCTTGCCCCCCAGCCAGAGGCCCAGCGCCGTAACCCCGGCGAACAGCAGCAGATTCTGGACGGTCCCGATAACCAGGAGCAGCCAAAAGGGGATGGGCAATGCTGGCGGCAGCCCTCTCAGTGTGAAAGTGTAGGGGATGACGGCCCACACTCCGACCAGCGCACCCATCACCAGCACGCCGAAAACCTTCCAGGTCAGCCGGCGATCATCCGAACCAGCGTACAGGTTCATCTCATGCCCTCTCATCTTTCTCCGGTTACGTCCGGTGGCCGCATCTCTTTACTACGAAATAAATCATCTCCGTCGAATTGCCACAGGCCATCGCCTCACCTCCCGGTATCGTTCATCTGCCAGGTGATGCCTGGCTCCACCGGCGACACCTCATAGCGCTCCAACCGACGGCCCAAGGCCACCAGTTCGTCGTAGGCGCTGACCACCGACGTCCGCGACACCCCCAGCCGGCGCGCCAGCTCCCGTTCCGGGAGCAGGCGTGAGCCGGGCGGCAGGTCCCCTCGCAGGATCTGCTCTCGGAGCTGGTTGCGAATCTGCAGGTAGGCCGGGAGCCGGCCGGCTCGATCCACCCGGATGACCATCGTCCCCTCCGATCATTGGCCCTGTCCAATATTATTGTAACCCAAAGGATATGCGGAGTAAAGAGCCAATTGGATGATCACCTATCAGTCCAAATTGAGGTAACAACGGCCGGGTGGCCGGCTCAAAACAGCCCTTGCCTCCCCCATCCGGGTGTGCTACACTATGCATACCTTTACATAGATTGTCCATTGCCCGCTGCGCCCAGGGTCGTATCGAAGACCGTACTGAGGAGTGATCCCTATGCCCACAACCCCATTCCCGGATTCCGAAGAGATAGACGCCCTCCAATGCCGGCTGACCATCCACCGCCGCAACCTCTATCGGTTGGAGGAACAAAAGGCCAAATATGGCTTCGACGTGCCGTTGCGCATCCTCAACGAAATCGCCGAACAGGAAGAGGCCATCGCCCAAATCGAGGCGCGGCGGGCGGAGCGCGAAATCGCCGACCTGCGGTCGCAACTGGCCGAATACCAGGCGGAATATCGTGAGCTGGGATGTGAATGAAAGAGTAGCCCTTGCTGGCACGTTTGACTATCAGCTTGAGCTCCTGTACCAGGCCCTGAATCGAAACGGGGAAGAGGGCCTTCAGGCGTGGTCGGTTACCTTCGACGAACTTCGAGAAGGGTGGCAGATCGCCGATTGCCGGCGTATGCTCCGAGAGATCAAGGGGCTTGCCGTGTCCCAAGCGCTCAGGCCAGCCACCCTTGTCCTGGTCAGAGCGGCAGAAGGGACGCTGGAGGCCCAGTTAGCTCACTGGGATCGGGCCATCGCTGCCTACCAGCAGGCCTGCGAAGTGGTCCAAAAGACCGGAGATCGTGGGAGTGAAGCTTCGCTGCTATCCAATCTCGGCAACATTTACTATCTGGCCGCTCAACCGGCTTTGGCTCTCGACAGTTACAGGCAGGCCCTGTCCATCTATCAGGAATTGGGTGATGAACCGGGTGAGGCTCTGGTGCTGACCAATCTGGGCAATGCATACCGGGATAGCGGGCTGCTGGGCGAGGCCCAAACCTGCTATGAGAGAGCCCTGACTTTGCAACACCGGCATGGTCAGCCTGACATAGCAGCCATCACCCAGGCCAATCTGGGGAGTGTGCTGCAACGACAAGGGCAATCGTCCGAGGCGGAGGCGGCTTACCAGGTGGCTCTGAACCTCTTCGCCGAGATGGGGGATCTCCACGGTCAGGCGCAAGTGCTGGGGAACCTGGGTACGCTTTATCTCAACAATGGCCAGGTAGAGAAAGCTCTGGAATGCTTTGTGCGGGACCTCGATTTGCATCAGCAGTTGGGAGACCACATCAGTCAGGCTCAAACGCTGAACAACCTGGCCATCGCTTACCGCCGTTTGGGCCGCCTCGATGATGCCCTTAGCTGCTATGGGCACAGCTTCGAAGCCGCTCGCCAATCGTGGCAGGTGGATCACTGCCGGCGCCTGTGGCGGCTCCTGACCGGCCAGCCGCTCAACCGGCTGACGCAGGCCCGGGCCAGGATGATGCGCGGCCTGTTGTGGGCTAATCTGGGCGATTGGCCTGCGGCTGAAGCGGAATACCGGCAGGTGTTGCCTGTTTTTCAAGATGAAGGTGACTGGCGCAATGTGGCCTATGGCCTCAATAACCTGGGAGAAGTGCTGCTGCGGCAGGGTCGCTGGGCCGAAGCGCGCGACGCCTTCCACCAGTCGGTTGAGATAAAACGTCGCCTGGGGGATGAACAGGCATTGGGACAGGCGTTGGCGAATCTGGGCGCCGCCCATCAACTCTTGGGCAATGAGGAGACAGCTATTCAGGAGTATGAAGAAGCGCTGGCCATCGCCTATGTCACAGTGATGGCCGAGGCCATTCGGGCCGGTCAGCCTTTGCCCGTGGCACTCGAAACAGGTGAGAACCAATCGGAGTATAGCCGATGACTGACCCCAACACTCTGCAAGCCATCCTCGACCGCATCGCCGCCGGGACGCACACCGACGACTTGGCCACCCTGCGCCGTTACCTGCTGGTTGACCCGACCCGCCAGGTGGTGCAGGTCGGCAAGTACAATGTTCACATCGGCCAGAGGCAGGACATCCAGATTGGCGACCGCATCTACCAGGGGCCGGACGCGGAGGCCATTCAGCAGGCCCTCCGCTTGATGTCACGCTTATTCTCTACTAGTACAGCTCGGCATAAATCCATCGTCAGTCGTTATGTAACCCTGAGCGCAGCGAAGGCTCTCCTTTATGCTGGTACGAGACGCTTCGGCTTCGCCTCAGCGTGACATGAACTGCCGGTTTATTTCCGCCGAGGAGTACTAGGTTTGGAAATGCTTTTGGAAAGCAAAACCGCTCCCTATTTAGGGCATATGAGCGTCACAAAGACCCCTCTCGAAACCTTTGCAAGGCTGCCCCGCTGAACGCTTACCTTCGTTATAAACCCCAAGTGACGGTCACTTCATGCACTTGTATTGGACATAAGTCCTCTATTTCTATTGCGCCTTCTCCAGCCGTTGAGAGCGCGTTTTGAAAGTCGCAATCTGCGCATTGGTAGTAACGACTTCAGTCGTTTTAGGCTTCATAATGCAAGCGATCAACGACTGAAGTCGTTACTACGAGCACTTTTAAAACACGCTCTGAGTCAACACCTCAACCAGGGTGGGGCGACCGATCTCCTGCAATTCGTAGCGTACCCGGTCCATCGGGTGCTCGATGTCGTGCAAGACGCGCCGCAGGTCGATGGGGGTGGCGGCGATGACCATGTCGCAGGGGGTGGCGTTGATGGTCGTTTCCAGGTCCTTGATTTGGCCGGCTCCGTAGCCCATAGCCGGCAGCAGCGGGCCGGTGTGGGGATATTTCTGGAAGGTCTCGGCGATGCTGCCCACGGCGTAGGGGCGTGGGTCGATGATCTCGGCCGCGCCGAAGCGCCGCGCGGCGACAATCCCGGCCCCGTAGGCCATCTCGCCGTGGGTGAGGGTTGGCCCGTCCTCGATGACCAGCACGCGCTTGCCACGGATGCCCGCCGGGTCATCCACGAAGATGGGCGAGGCGGCGTCTACGACCACCGCGTTCGGCGCCAGCTTCTCGACGTTGACCCGCACTTTGGACGTATCGGCCAGATCGGCAGTATCAATTTTGTTGATGACCACCACGTCGGCCAGGCGCAGGTTGGCCTCGCCGGGGTGATAGGTTAGCTCGTGGCCGGCGCGGTGCGGGTCGGTGACGACGATGTGCAGGTCGGGGCGGAAGAAGGGCAGATCGTTGTTGCCGCCGTCCCATACCACCACGTCGGCTTCTTCCTCGGCCTGGCGCAGGATGGCCTCGTAATCCACCCCGGCGTAGACGACAGTGCCCCGGTCCAGGTGAGGTTCGTATTCCTCACGTTCCTCGATGGTGCAGTTGTAGCGGTCCAGGTCGCCATAATCGGCGAAGCGTTGCACGGCCTGAGCTACCAGGTCGCCGTAGGGCATTGGGTGACGCACGACGACCACCTGCTTGCCCATATCCTTGAGGATGTCGCACACGCGGCGGGTGGTCTGGCTTTTCCCGCAGCCGGTGCGCACGGCTCCAACGGAGACCACCGGTTTGTTGCTCTTGAGCATGGTGGTGTTGGCTCCCATCAAGCGGAAGTCGGCGCCGGCGGCCAACACCTGCGAGGCTTTGTGCATCACGTACTCGTGGGGCACGTCGGAATAGGCAAAGATGACCTGCTTGACCCTCAGGTCGCGGATGAGGTCGGTCAATTCGCTTTCGGGATGGATGGGGATGCCTTGCGGGTAGAGCGAGCCGGCCAGTTGGGCCGGGTAAACACGTCCTTCGATGTTGGGGATTTGGGTCGCGGTGAAGGCAACGACGTCGTAGCGCTCGTTATCTCGGAAGAACAGGTTAAAATTGTGAAAGTCGCGGCCAGCGGCTCCCATAATAATCACACGAATCTTCTCCATTGAAGAAACCTCCAATCTCTTCTCTGGTCTCTATCTCTATTGGAGTTGTTCCTAAAATAAATTTGTGCTGAGGTGACAGTCACTTTTAGCCCAGTGATCAGGTCAGAATTTGAAAAATCACCCCGTTTTTTGCGCCAGTTCAAGTGACTGTCACCTGCTTTTGCGTATCACTTTAGTTTCTTGAGAGAAAAGGGTTGGTGGCAGACGATCATCAGCGGATAGGTAACGAATGCGCGGATGTCTCTCCTCGCGCAAGGGCGTGATCCGCTCATCCGTTACTTTATCCGTTGATAATCTCCTCTTGCTCAGAAAACTAAAGTGTTGCGCTTTTGCTTAAAAGGGAACAACTCTATATTATCTCTGTCGCTGGCGATAGGTAAAGCGGGAGAGCAGGATCCCCAATTCGTAAAGGAGTATCAGCGGGATCATAACCAGCATCATGTTGATCGGGTCCACCGTGGGAGTGATGGCGGCGGCAACGACGGCAATGAGGACGATGGCATATTTGCGATTTTGCCTGAGGAGTTGCGGGGTGATAATCCCTAGCCGCGCCAGGAAGGCCAGGATGAGGGGAGTCTCGAAGCTGACGCCAATCCAAAACATCAATCGGCTGACGAAGCTAAAATAGGCTTTGGGCCGGGGCCGGGTGGGGATGTCGAGAAAGCCGATAAGAAAGGGTACAGCGGTGGGTAGCATAACGAAGTAGGCAAAGGCCACTCCCATCAGAAAAAGGAGCGAGGCGCTGGGGACGATGAACCACAGGTAGCGACGCTCCTCCCGGGTCAGCCCGGGCACGATGAAGCGAATAAACTGATAGACGATGACCGGCATTGCCAGCACCAGCCCACTGATGAGAGAGACGCGCATAAAGACACCGACGTTTTCGGTAACGTCGATGGCCTCCAGCGCCTCCCGTCCGCCGATGGGGATGGTGAGGATCTCGACGAGCTGGTCGGCGAAGATGAAGCTGATGGCCGTGGTGATGAGCAGCGCAACAGATGCCTTGAGCAGGCGGCTGCGCAGTTCTTCCAGGTGCTCCAACAGGGTCATTTGATCCCCGGTCTTTTCATCTTGTGTTGATTCTTGTGTCGACTGGGGAGGAGAAGAATCAAGAGCTGACATGATCGGCGTCGTCGTTTAGGGTATTGTTGGGTTTTGTAGGTGGTGTTTCGGGTGGGGCCGGCTTGCCTGTCACCTCGGATGGCGAGGTCAGTGGCGCGGTGAGGGCACGCTGGAGGTCTGCCTGGGCTTCTTTGAGTGGATTGGTTAATGATTGTTGGAGTCCCTTCTCACCGGCCTCTTTGGGAGGGGCAACGGTCAATTCCCGCTGCAACTCAGCGCTGAAGTCCTGCGACATAGCGCGCAGTTCGCTCAATGCCTTGCTGATGGATCGTGCTACCTGCGGCAATCGTTCTGGTCCAACGACGATCAGAGCAATAACTAAGACGACGATGAGTTCAAGTGGGCCAATGCCCAAGAATTCCATAAGTTAAGCCTTTGACGCTTCACTTTGCGGGTATTTTGCCGGTGTCAGAGATGAAAGAACGCGCTCGCGTCCGCGATTTGCCAGGCTGCCCAGCACACCGTTCACAAAGCGCGGGGAGCTATCGCTGCCAAACATTTTGGCCAGCTCCACTGCCTCGTTGATGGCCACTTTGGGTGGTGTGTCGGAGTCAAAGAGGAGTTCGTAGATGGCGATACGCAGTATGTTGCGGTCTATCACCGCAATCTGGTCTACCGGCCATTCGGGTGCCAATTCTGCCACCACCCGGTCGAGTTGAGGGGTATGGTCCAGAACTCCTTCTACCAGGTGGAAGGCGAACGACGTGGCTGCTTCTGGTAGGGGATGTTCTTTCAGCCGGCAGCCCAATACGTATTCGGGGCTGTGCCTGGTGAAATCAAGTTCGTAAAGTGCCTGAAGTGCAATGGCACGGGCGCGACGACGTGCTTTCATACGCATTGCTCTCCGCCAGGAGCTAATCAGCAGGCAGTGGTCAGACGCCGGTTGTCGGACAAAGGATCTGGCATCTGATCACTGTCTACTTGTAGAGGGGGAAGTCAACGTCTCGAATGTAGACGTTGACCGCCGATACCTCCATACCGACCATATCCTCGATAGCCCGGCTGACCTCGTTTTGCAATGTTTGCCCCAGGTGCAGCAGATTGACTTCGGGCTCGGCCACCACGTAAAGATCGATGGTGACAGCGTTGTCCTCGACCGAGAGGCCAACACCGCTGCTGCGTCCTGGACGGCCCAGCATTCGTTTCACGTTCAGCCGCCACTCGTCGCTCATGCGAGCGACGCCGGGTGTTGCCAGCGACGTGAGGCGGGCGACGGTCGTGAGCACAGTAGGATGAATTGTTACGGTACCGAGAGCTTGTTCCATAAGCCCCTTGCTCCGACGTGCCAGGAACAAAAGTTAAAGCTGCTATTATATTACCACGGCACTACAGACTACGCAAGCCTGGTGGTCTCAGGGGCGCATTTCAGTTTTATGGCGGATTTTGTGCCAGGGCACAAACGCGGTTGAAACCGCTCCTGCAGGCCTGACGGCCAGGCGTCCACCTCCCGTGGACGCCAGCGCGTCGGCGCAGGCCGACGCCTCGGCCTGGGGCCTT
>JAJRXB010000017.1 GCA_024276515.1 Chloroflexota bacterium | reverse complement strand
CCCGCGCCGGAATAGGGATTCCGGCGCTGCGGGATGCTCATCGCCCCATCTCGTAGCCCCGGAATCCCTATTCCGGGGCGATTCCCCCCTCGTCGCTCACCTGCCCCATCGCAGGTGCGGGCAGAATGACGGTTTGGGGCCGGGCTCGAATTTAGATGCGATTGCCCTACCCGCGTTGTGGGAGCGATTGACAGATGGACAAGACGAAATATAATAGGTAGCGACGCATTCGGATATCAGGGTGATGAGGATGATCTATGGACGCAAAATCCATCGTTCGGCCTGCCAGGCCGCGTGAAACGGCCCAGGTGCGCTTCGCCGACGGTCGCATTTACGAAGCGCCCGTCGGCACGCCGCTGGAAACGTACGTCAAGGCAGTTGATTTTGACCTGCCGGCGCCCATCGTCGCGGCACACATCAACGGCGAACTGCGAGAACTGACCTATCACATCGTCACCGACTCGGAGGTGACGCCCATCACCACCGCCGACAGCGATGGAATGCGCATCTACCGGCGCTCGCTGGCCTTTTTGATGATCACCGTCGCCGAACAACTCTTCCCCGACGCCCACGTTGTTATAGACTACGCCCTCAACTTTGGCGGCTTCTACTGCGAGGTGAAAGGCCGCGCCCCCTTTACCCCCGACGAACTGGCGCGTATCGAAGCCCGTATGCGCGAACTGGTAGAGGCCGATATACCCATCGGCAAAAAGCGTGTTCCCCTCGACGAAGCGTTGGCTTACTTTGAGGCACAAGGGCACACCGACAAGATAAAACTGCTCAAAACCCGCAAGAAAGACTATCTGACTCTCTACACTCTGGGAGAGGCCAAAGATTATTACCACGGGTACATGGTCCCTTCCACCGGCTACCTCCAGAAATTCGCGCTGCGCCCTTACGGACCCGGGTTCGTGCTGCAATACCCACGTCGCGAACTGCCCACAGTGATCCAGGAGCCGGTCCAATATCCCAAACTGGTGGCCGTTTACAACGAATACAGCGAGTGGATGGACGTGATAGGCATCCCCAACGTGGGGACTCTCAACGAGGCGCACGAGCGGGGGCGTATGCGGGAGGTGATTCTGGTGTCGGAGGCGCTGCACGAGCAACGCATTGCTCGCATCGCCTCCGACATTGCCGAGCAACATCCTTATGTGCGATTGGTGCTCATTGCCGGGCCATCGTCGTCGGGCAAGACGACTTTCTCCAAGCGCCTCTCGATACAATTGCTGGCCCACGGCATCCACCCAACCACCCTGGCCCTGGACGATTTTCTGGTTAACCGAGAAGACACACCCCGGGACGAGAATGGCGATTACGATTTTGAATCCCTGTACGCGCTGGACCTGCCCCTCTTCAACGACGTGCTCCTTCGGCTGATGGACGGGCAGGAGGTGACACTGCCCCATTACAACTTCATCACCGGTCTGCGCGAAACAGGCCAGACGATTCGCATCAGCCAGGATCACGTGATCATCGTGGAGGGGATTCACGGCATGAACCCAGAACTGGTGCGCGACATCCCCCCCACCCTCATTTACCGGGTGTACGTGTCGGCGTTGACTCAGCTCAACATTGACCAGCACAATCGGGTGCCGACGACCGACACCCGGCTGCTGCGGCGCATCGTGCGCGATGCCACCTATCGCGGCTATTCCGCCAGCGACACCCTCAGGCGGTGGGAGAGTGTGCGCCGGGGAGAGAAGCGATGGATCTTCCCCTTTCAGGAGCACGCCGACGTGATGTTCAACTCGGCGTTGGTCTATGAACTGGCGGTCCTCAAGCCCTTTGCTGAGCCGCTGTTGCTACAGGTGAAGCCGCGCACACCGGAGCACATCGAAGCCAAACGGTTGCTCTCCTTCCTCGAGTGGTTCATCCCTGCCCCCCCGGACCTGATCCCCGACAACTCCATCCTGCGCGAATTCATCGGCGGCTCGATTTTGCGAGATTACGTGCCGTAGCCACGGCCAAAGGGGTGCGACGTAAAGAAACCGGGCTTCTTTTCAGAAACCCGGTTTCTTACATTCTGGCTGGGTTTGAATTCACCGACCGGATCCGGTCGTCTCCGTTGGGGAGGATTTCAAAGCGGGTCCTACAGCCTCGCGCGAGGGCACCTCCGACGGCGCTGCCCGTTCAGTCTCCGGCTCGATCCCCGGCGACGGGGGAGGGGCGGGTTGTTTCCCGTCAATGAGTATGTAGGGCTCCAGGTCGAGCAGGCGGCGGTGGGTATAGCTGCCCAGCACGCGCAGGCTGGCAAGGGTTGGGGCGGCCAGCAGCAGTCCCAGCACGCCGCCGACGCTGGCCCCGACGATGAGACCCACGATCACCACGGCTGGCGACAGGTGCATGCGCCGTCCAATAATGCGGGGAATGAAGAAGTTGATGTCCACCTGGGCGATGGCGATGTAAACCAGGGCCACGATAACGGCGAACCACAAGTTGCTGACCGGCAGATAGCTCCCCTCGAGGAAGGCGACCGCGACCCCTATGACGGCCGACACTGTGTGGCCGATGTTGGGCACCAATTCGGCGATGGCGGCGACCAGCCCCAGGATGAACGCACTGCGAATGCCCAAAATGGCCATTGCCCCGCCAACCGTCACGCCCATCACGGTGCACAGGATTAGCTGTCCGACGAAGAAAGAGTTCCAGATGGCCCCAATCTCCCGGCGCAGCAAAGTTACCTCGTGGCGATAATCGGGTGGGGCCAGGCCGTCGAACCAGTCGCCGATCTTGTCGGCGTCGAGCAGCAGGTAGAGACCAACGACGAAGATAAAGATGGCCCAGATCACCCCCTCGGCGATGCCAAACAACACGCCGATGGCGCCGGTTGCGAAGGGCGACAGCATGTCTGCCAGCGCCCGACTCACCTGGGTGGCAGCGTTGCTCAGGTCCACCGACAGGTTAAAGACGACGAGCGGTTGGGCGATGAAACGTGTCAACTGCTCGTTGATTGCCAGCATGTCCAGGTCGATGCGTCGGATCTGCTGGATGAGGATGGGCGTCAACGCCGCCGGAATCAGGGCCAACACGATGTAAAACGCGATGTAGACGACGACGGCGATCAGCTTGCGGGGGATGCGGGTGCGCCGCGCCATCCAACTGACAGGCAGGTTGAGCACGTAGGCGATGATCACCGCCACCACCAACGGCGCAAGAGCCTGGCTAAAACGGATAATGGCCAGCCCTAACGATAAGACGATACCAACGACAACGAGACGTTTGGTCGAACTACTCCACGGTTTGCTGGTCATCATTTCTCCTGGCATATGAGAGTATCTTAAAAGGAGGGCGTCGTTAAGACACCCTCCAGCTATCTAAAAGTCTGTGGAGTTGCACTCCTACGCCGTCTGGCTATCTGCCGTGATCACACTTCAGCTATTTGGCGGTGGTTAAACTGTAAGTGACGGGGGATGTCATTGCGAGCGAAGCGACGCAATCTCCGGCCTGCAATACGGGGATTGCTTCGTCCGTTTCACTCCCTCGCAATGGCATACCACTTACTTTTCTACCACTACCAGCTATTTCACCAATCCCACCTGGTCGGGGGGCCAGTACGAAAGCCATGCCCGGCCTATCACACGGTCGAGCGGTATGGGGCCAAAGGCGCGCGAATCGTTCGAGAAGCCACGGTTGTCTCCCAGCACAAAAAGGTGCAACGGGGGCACGTCGATGGGGCCGTAATCGCCATAGGTGGGGCCGGTCAGATAGGGTTCGTCCAGGCGTGTGCCATTGATGAAAACCTGCCCGCTGCGAATCTCAACTCGGTCGCCCGGCAAGCCGATGACGCGCTTGATGAGCAACTCGGAATTTTCGTCGACCCGGAGCACCACCACGTCGCCGCGCTGCGGGCCACGAAGGTGCCACCAGCGATTGTAGGAAATCTTCTCCACCACCAATCGCTGGTCGGTGTGCAGGTTGGGCTCCATGCTCTGGCCGAAAACCCGGGTCGCCTGCGCCAGAAACAGGTTGATGAGGAGGGCGATGACCACCGCCGGGATCATCGTTTCGAGTATTTCGCGCAGAGCACGTAAAATCTTCCGGCCCGGAGAAGTAGGCTTCTCTGGCGTTTCGATTGCTGTCACGACACTTCTCCCTGTCCTGCGCCGGAATGGGGATTCCGGCGCTACGGGGATTCCGGCGCTACCGGGGATTTCGTCGCTACCAGGGTGTCCGTAGCGCCGGAACAGGCCGAGAGTGCTCCACATCCCCATTCCGGCGCGGCTTTCCTCCCCGAGCGCAAGGTGAATGATTACGTTACGACAATTTGTTGATCTTCAACATCACCGGCGAGATCGGCCACGCCCGCCGCGATCACGCCCGCCGCCGCTGCGACCACGCCCACCCCGACCGCGATCGCTGCTTCGACTGCTGCTGCGGCGGCGATCTCGGTCGCGCGCTTCCTCGGCGGTCCAACCTTCCAGCACGGCCTGGCGCGAGAGGCGAATCTTGCCTTCGTCGTCAATGTCGATGACCATTACCATAATCTCGTCGCCCACGCGCACAACGTCCTCGACGCTGGGCACGCGATAGTCGGCCAGTTGGCTGATGTGGACCATGCCGTCGGTGCCGGGCAAAATCTCCACAAACGCGCCGAACTCGGTGGTGCGGACGACTTTGCCCGTGTAGATTTTACCGATTTGGGCCTCTTCTGTCAACGCCTCTACCATTTGGATAGCCCGCTCGCTGCCCTCGCCATCGGCAGAAGCGATGAAAACCGTGCCATCTTCCTGGATGTCGATCTTAACGCCCGCCTCATCCTGGATGGTGCGGATCATCTTGCCGCCCGGTCCGATGACCTTACCGATCTTCTCCGGGTCGATTTGGATCGTGATGATGCGCGGCGCGTAAGGCGACAGTTCCGGGCGCGGCTCGCTGATGGTCTCCAGCATCCGGTCGAGGATGTAAAGTCGTCCCTCTCGGGCCTGGGCCAGCGCCTTTTCCATAATCTCGTAGCTCAGCCCGCGGATTTTGATGTCCATTTGCAGGGCGGTGATGCCATCGCGGGTGCCGGCCACTTTAAAGTCCATGTCGCCCAGGGCGTCCTCGAGGCCCTGAATGTCGGACAGGATGGCGTAGCGGTCTCCCTCGGTGATCAGGCCCATCGCCACGCCGCTCACCGGCGCTTTGATGGGCACGCCGGCGTCCATCAACGACAGGGTGCTGGCGCACACGCTGGCCATGGAGGTGGAGCCGTTGGACGAGAGGACCTCCGATACCAAGCGCAGGGTATAGGGAAAGTCATCCTCACCGGGGATCATCGGCAGCAGCGCCCGTTCGGCCAGTGCGCCATGTCCAATTTCCCGGCGTTTGGGACCTCGCATAAAGCCGGCTTCGCCGGTGGAGTAGGGCGGGAAGTTGTAGTGATGGATGTATCGCTTGGTCTCGTGGGGGCCCAGTGTGTCGAGGGTTTGCTCTTCGCGGGGCGTGCCCAGCGTGGCGATGGTCAACACTTGTGTCTCGCCCCGGGTGAAAAGGCCGGAGCCGTGGGTGCGTGGCAGCAACCCCACCTCGCACCAGATGGGCCGGATGGTGGTCAGGTCTCGACCGTCGGGGCGAGTCCCGTGATCGAGGATGCGTTGCCGTATCGCGCGCTTGAGCTCCTCGCTGAAGACGGTGGTCACGTCCTTGGGGTCGATGGTGTCGTCCTCGGCAAAGCTGGCGACGAGTTCATCGCGCAGGGCGTCGAGGGCGGCGTTGAATTCTTCCTTGCTGCCGCCGGCGGCTTCCAATATGGGCAGGATGCGACCATCCAACCGCTCCAGAACGGCGGCTCGGGCCTGGTCGGACACCTCGGCCAGCGTTACTTCCATCGGCGGTTTGCCGACCTGGGCGGCCATCTCTTTTTGCACCTGGATCAGCTCTTGCATGGCGTTGTGGGCCACGCGCAGCGCTTCCAGTATCCGCGCCTCCGACACTTCGTTGGCGCCGGCTTCGACCATAAGGATGGCATCCTCGGTCCCGGCTACCCGCAAATCCAGGGCGCTGTGTTCCATCTCGCTGGACGTGGGATTGACGACCAGTTGATCGTCGATGAGACCCACACGCACTGCTCCCACCGGCCCGTCGAAGGGGATGTCGGAGATCATCAACGCCGCCGACGCGGCGTTGAGGGCCAGGATGTCTATCTGGTTTTCACCATCAGAAGAGAGGGCGGTGAGGACGATGTGAACGTCGTTGCGGAATCCCTTGGGAAAGAGGGGGCGCAGCGGGCGGTCGGTCAGCCGACAGAGAAGGATGGCTTCTTCGCTGGGCCGGCCTTCGCGGCGGAAGAAGCTGCCGGGGATACGACCGGCAGCATACAGCCGCTCCTCGTAGTCCACGGTGAGCGGGAAGAAGTCAATCCCTTCGCGGGGTTGCTTCGAGGCGGTGGCTGTCGCCAGCAGCACGGTGTCGCCGGCGCGGATGAGGACAGCACCCCCTGCCTGGCCGGCCAGTTTGCCGGTCTCAAAGGTGATGTCTCGATCCGCGACGCGCGCCACGAATCGATGAGCTTGAATAGGTTGTGACATGTTAAAGGTTCCCTCCTGGGCTTGAGTCTGGCCCAGAGGTCAGGGACTGGGGCGTGGGTCGTAGCCGGGTTTCCGTCTGCGATCCAACTAAGGCACACGCCCCAATTCCTGTGCCTCGGGCCAACTCTTGTTGTGATTTGTCGTCAGTGGATTAAGAAAGTGAGAGCAGGATTCTTTGTGCCACGGCAAAAACGACGCGCCGGGCGAACTTTTGAGCCTGCCAGCGGCCAGAAAAGGCCGCATCGCTTCAATCCGCCGACTTACCTGACTTACAATTTAAACGAGTAGATGGCACACTACCCGCATCTACTCGTTTACTCCAAACTGATACTTGCCTATCTGGGCACTCCGTCTTGCTACTTCCTCAGTCCCAGCCGCTCGACGATGTCTCTGTAACGGGCGGCATCCTTGCGACTGAGGTATGCCAGGTGACGTCGGCGTTGCCCAACCAATTTGAGTAGGCCCCGCCTGGAGTGCTCGTCGTGCTTGTGCGTTTTCAGATGCTCAATAAGCTGGTTGATGCGAGTAGTCAGCAACGCAATTTGCACTTCAGGCGAACCGGTGTCGTTAGGATGGACGTGATAGGTCTGAATGATCTCCTTTTTTCGTTCCTTGTCGAGAGCCACGGTGTCCTCCTCACCTTGTGTCGGGCGACAGGCAGACACAAACTCCGCCCGGGCCCCTAGCCAATTGAAAGGAATTATACCATAAAAAGAGGGATAACGCAAAAATATGGCCAAAGTCGGGAACAGGGGGACATCAGAGTTGTTCCCTAATTTACAGGATTTACGCAGTTGAGCACAAAAATAGGGCCCGTAGTGACGACTTCCCTGGCCTGCCGCCAGGACAGGCAGTCGTTTTAGGCTTCATAATGCACGCAATCAACGACTGCCTGTCGGCCAGGACAGGCCATACCGGCCACAAGATGGCGGGTATGAAACCCACCCTACTGATGATTATGCCAAAAGTGACTGTCACCTCAGCACAAATTTATTCAGGACCAACTCTATCCTTATTTTCCGGTTCGCTCATAGAGATTCTAACCGTTTACTTATTTTTTTAAGATGAAACTCCTATTGCAATCCCCTATCCCTTGTGATAGAATTATTGTGGACTCATTGTACCTTTACAAGGAGATCGGGTTGCTGATGGTTCGCTGCGACGTAGCGGGGAGGTGAGGAGATGGACGCCCACCCGAATAAGCCACGAGTGTTTAAGGCCGCAGCCGTTGCGATGATGGGTTTCGCAATGGTTTGCGGCTTGTTGATTCTTTTTGGCGGGATGACCTCTTCGGCGGTGGCCGCGCCGCTAGCTACCAACGTTGATTCCGACATCACGGTTGATACAACGTGGTATTACACCGCCAGCCCCTACGTAATCCTGACCAACACCGTCTCGGTGTTGAATGGCGCTGTCCTGACCATCGAGCCGGGGGTTGAGGTTCAGTTCCAAAGTGGTGCCCAATTGCAAATCCCCAATGGCAGGCTGGTAGCCATTGGCACCGTCACTCGCCCCATCACTTTCACCGCCCAAATCACGCCCGCGCGCGGTTCGTGGGAAGGCATCATTTTTGGGACGAACGCCCAGACCAGCACCATTCAATATGCCACAATCGAGTATGCGCGCAGTGCCATTCAGATCAACACTGGCCTGGCGCCTTTCTTCGTTTACAGCAGCACTATTCGTTACGTCGGCGACGACGACGGCGATCCGGCCACCGGCGGGGCTATCGTCGGATCGCCCGACGCCAGCCGCTTCCTCTACAACCGGGTCTACAGCTCCGAAGTGGGCATCTACCTCGGCAAGGCCGGCTCCAACTGGGTCAACGACAACCAAATCTACGACATTGATGGCTATTGCGTGGCGTTTGTTCCCAGCCTGGGCACCAACTCCTCTAACAACCGGATCGAAAACAATCAAATTTACGATTGCCGAAACGATGGCATTCGGTTGATAGGCCTGAGTTCGGGAGCCGAAGCTTCTGGCAACGTGGTGAGCGGCAACGTCATCAGCAACACGAATGGTGAGGCCATCTACGCTGTCGACCAGTTGCAGCTTCAGGTTGTCAGCAATACTATCCGCAACACCGCTCTGACCACCACCCTGGGCACGGGAGGGACCGGCTCCAATTCGGCGGCCGTGGCGCTGATCAGGGCAGACAGTCCAGACGTGTCTGGCAACCAAATTTACGACAATGGTGGCAGTGGCGGCACCTACGAAGGAGCCCTGCTCATCGAAGGCACCGACAGTTTGGTGCTCACCGTTGCCGGCAACGTCATCCGTGATAGCCAGGGCAGTGGCCTGGTTTACACCGGCGTCAACACAACGACCTTGCAGGTTATCCAGAACAACACCATTTGTGTGGACCCCCGATACGAAATCGAGAACCGGGATGGCGCGCTGACGGCTACCGGCAACTGGCTGGGCACCAATTCCCCGACGGTGGGCACCGAATACACCGGCACGGTGACGGTTTCACCCACAATCCAGCTCGACGTTTCTCCGGCAGCCACCCCGATCATCGCCGATGGCGCGACCACCACCACGTTGACTGTCACCTTCAACGATGGGGCAGGGCACGTGGTGCCCCCCTCGACGCGAGTCGTCTCGGTGGCCACCAGCGCCGGGGCACTGTCTGCCAACGCGGTGACGGTGGATGGCAACGGTCAGGCCACCCTGGTCCTCACTTCGACCAGCACGCCGGCTACGGCGATTGTGACCGCCACCGAGTGGTGCGGCTATCCTGTCACCACCACGGTGATCTTCGCTGGCTACGTGGATTTGGGCGTGAGCAAAACGGCCTCTCCGCCGCCTTATTCACCGGGCAGTCTCATCACCTATACCATCAGCTACAGCAACACCGGCAACACTCCGGCCACCGGCGTGGTGTTGACCGAAACGCTGCCGGTCAGCACCACCTTCGTCGGACCGGCCGGCTGGGTGCAGGTGGGCGCATCGAATCAATATACCCGGGCCATCGGGTATCTATCGCCCGCCAGCGGCACGCTGACTACCACCTTCGTGGTCAGTATCGACAGTAATCTGCCGGCCGGCGACGTTTCGTTTGTGAACGTGGTCGAGATCGGCGACGACGGCGCATCGGGGGCCGACTACGACCCGACGGACAACGTCTTTACCCTCACCGTCAGCGGCGGGAATCTGCCCGATTTGTGGGTGGTCAAAAACGACAACGTGGGCGCCGGCGGATTGAGCGGGGCAACGGTCGGCGCGCTGGCCAACACGCCCGGTGGGCCGGCTTTCTTGCAGATGATCCACGCCCTGGACGGTATCGGCGCGGAGGCTGTGCCCGAAGGAGGACTCATCACCTACACCATTGGCTACGGCAACAGCAGCCAGGGAGCGGCGGCGGCCACCGGCGTCGTGCTCAGTGAGACGTTGCCACTCTACACCACCTACGCCGGCCCGGCTTGTGGGCAGCCCGGAGGCTGGTGTCAGGTGGACGCCAGCCGGACCTACACCCATTTCGTCGGCTGCCCGCTGGCTCCGGGCACCGGCGACTACGTTGAGTTCCTGGTGCGCGTCACCAGCTCGTTGCCCCCCACAGTGACCGAGGTGATCAACACCGTTTGCATTTACGGGAACGAGGATGACCTGCTCCCCGACAACAATTGCTCCAGCGAGCAGACGCCGGTCATCACCGGCACTTACGATCTGAGCGTGACCAAGGTGGAAAACGTCACCTGTCTCAACCCCGGCGACGCCCTCAATTACCAGATCACCGTGCGCAATCTGGGCGAAAACGACGCTGCCAACGTCGTTTTGCAGGAGACGCTGCCCGCCAACACGACGTTCATCGGGCCCAGCGGCTGGACGGCAGCCGGGGGAGGAGTCTATACCTACAGCTTGGGGATCGTACCCAGCAGCGCCATCTCTACCGTATTGTTCTCGGTGCAGATTGACCCGGCCCTGTCGCCCAGCGTGGAGACGATCACCAACGTGGTCAGCGTCCAGGCCGATGGGACCGACAGCGATCCTTCCAACGACAGCTACACCCTCGTCACCCCGGTGGGCACTACTCCCGATCTGGTCGTCACCAAAAACGACAACACCAGCAGCGAGATCACGCCGGGCGGGGTCATCACCTATACCATTGGCTACGTGAACAACAGCCACCGCTACACCGCCACCAACGTCATCATCACCGACACGCTGCCGCTCGGAACCGTCATCACCGGCTCCAGTGCAGCGCTTTGGAGCCAGGTTGGCTCCAGCAACGTCTACACCTACGTCCCCTCCGGCGGAGTCCTGGCTCCCAACGAGATAGGCAGCGTGCAACTGACGGTGCAGGTCACCGACACCACCCCCTATCCCTTCGGCAGCGAGGTGGTGAACCAGGTGGAAATCGGCGGGGCCGAGGCCGAGTGCGACCTGACCGACAACGTCGCCACCGAGGAGACGCCGGTGTTCGGGGCCAGCGCGGCTGATTTGGAGGTGAGCAAGACGGACAACGTGCCCGTCTGCGCCGTGCCCGGCGACATAATCGAATACACCATCGCCTACACCAACAACAGCTACTTCAACGCCGCTCAAAACGTGGTGCTGACCGAGACGATTGACCCGGTGGCGGCGACGTTCCTGGGGCCGTCGGAATGGAGCGGGGGGGGCACCACCTACACCCGCGCCGTCACCACGACGTTGGCTCCGCGTGGAGGTGGCACGGTCCCCTTCAATGTCCAGATCGCGGACACCATCCCCGGCGGGCAGGAGACCGTCACCAACGTGGTCGGCATCGGCACCACCACCGACGATTGGGACCTCACCAACAACCTCTTCACGCTGACCACCTACGTGCCCGAGTGGCCCGACCTGTTGGTGATCAAGAACGACAACATCGGCTCGACCGGCCTCGGCGCGATGGGCGGGGAACTGGACGACCTCCTTTCCCGGCTGCAATTCTCGCCCCAGGCGTTGGCTTTGCTCCAGAGCAGTCTGAATCGGGGTGAGGTCGGCGCGATGGCCGAGTCGGTGAACCCCGGCGACACCATCACCTACACTATCATCCTGGGCAACATTGGGCGCGCCGCGTCGACCGGCGTCGTGCTGACCGATACCCTGCCCGCCGGCACCACCTTTGTGGGGCCCGGCTATTGGCAGCAGGTGGGGAGCAGCAACGTTTACACCTATGCAGCCGGCGCTCTGAACGCCGGCTTTGGTGACGTGCTCCAATTCATCGTGCAGGTTGATGATCCCTTCCTGGCCGGCAGCCAGGTGATCAACGTCGTGCAAATCGGTGGCAACGAAACAGAGTGCAACGCGACCAACAACAGCTCCACCGAGGAGACGCCGGTGGCGGGCGCCGGGTTTGGGAACATCCTGTATCTGCCGATTATCCTCAAAGGTTATCCGGAGGTGGTCCCCACCCCAACGCCCACACCTACCCCCACCCCAACGCCGACGCCGACGCCGTCGGTGCCGGTGCCCGGTGCAGATAGCCACGTGGCCGACGTGGCAGTCGATCCGCGGAGTCTGGACGTGTTCGTCGCCAGCCCGCGGGACGACCAGGTACACGTCGTCAGCGGGAATGGAAGTGCCTACACCCACACCCTCAACGTTCCCGTGAGCAATGGGCCCACCGGGCTGGGTGTCTTCCCGACGGTGGACCCGAGCAGGATTTTTGTGGCCCATCCCTTCGACTGGGACCTCGGTCTGCGCGTGTTCGAGGTCCCCGCGGGCCCGGCCAATCTGGTTGGGCCGGAGCACGGTTTCGTGGGGGCTGCCCCGTTCAAGGTGGCCGTCAACCCCATCATCGGCCGCGCGTACGTCTCGAACTACTGGGATTACCTGGCGGTGATAGACGCTGCCAGCAACACGCGCATCGGTTGGGTGGGACAGAAGAATTACCAGGGCGGCTGGGGGATTGCCGTGAGCACCGACACCAACCGCATTTATCTGGCCACGCGCGACACGGGCGAACTGGTCGCCTTCGACGGGGCCGGCGACCGGCTGCTGCAAAGTGGCTACATCCCCACCCACTTCAAGCCGCCACAGCCCTGTGCGCTGTTCACCGTAGCGGTGAACGAAAACACGGACCACATCTTTGTGCCCTGCCCGGCGCGGAAAGAGGTTTTCGTGCTCACCGAATCGCAGATGGAGATTCTCGCCGAAGAGGAGTTGGGCACACTGGAACTGCGCGAGGACGGCTGGGTGCGGGTGATGGCCCCTGGGGAAACAACCTGGGACACCGTGTCGCTCCCCGCCAGCGTGTCGGTTTATGCCGGCGTTTGGGGAATCGCGGTAGACCGGGCTACCAATCGCGTGTACGTCACCGACCCGGAGAACAACCTGCTGATCGTGGTGCAAGACGCCATCTCGCCCACGAACATCACCGTTTTCACCCCGGTGAGTCACGCTTCGTTCGATGAGCCGCAAGGCGTGGCCGTGGACTCGCAGCGGGGGCGGGTGTTCGTTGCCAACGCCGGCAACGACCTGGTTACAGTGCTGGAAGCCAGTCCCCCGTTCACCGTGGTGACTACTATCAACCTGGGTGGGCCATAGGTATTGGATATGGGTGCATTCAGGTAGTCTCCCCGTTAAGCGTTGATGATGTTTGGGAGCGCGAGGGCTTGCCCTCTCCCTCCCCCCAACCCCCTCCCTCTCCCAATTTGGGAGAGGGAGGGGGTGCAGGCGGGGGTGGGTGAGGGCTTTGCCTCCTCTTCGCCGCCAACACTCAACGGGGGGACCACCTGCATTCAAAAGTGGGTTGAAGTAAGGGCGAACCCGGGTGTTCGCCCTGTAAGGGGCAGACACGTCGGTCTGTCCCTACTTTGAATACACCCATTGGGTATAGCCCTTCAAACAGAATTCACCCCGCCGGAAGCCCGGTCTTGATCAAGACCGGGCTTTTATCTTTTCTTTGTTTTATCATTGAACCTTAAAACTTTGTTTTGGTGATTGACAAACTATTGCGACTATGGTACTATTGTTTTCAAAGTCTCCGCTTTTTGCACCTAAACGCCCCTCATAAACCTATGCTAAACCAAAACAAGCCCACTTCGCCTCCCAACTTAATGCGAGAACTAAACAAAGCCCTCGTCTTGAATGTGATACGAGAGGAGCGGCTCATTTCGCGGGCCGACATCGCCAAACGGACGCGGCTGAGCCGCTCGACTATTTCTATCATTGTGAATGAACTGCTTGAAACCGAGTTCATTCGTGAGCGGGGAGTTGGGAAATCGCGAGGAGGAAGGCGGCCTATTCTCCTGGAGTTCAACCCCAGGGCCGGGTTTGTGGTCGGTCTCGACATGGGAGCCACCCATTTGCTCACCGTGGTGGCGGACCTGGGAGCCACCAGGTTGATAACGCTCGAAGAATCTTTCTCTGTTGAGGCCGGCCCCGACAGCGGACTCTCTCAAGCCACCCAGATGGTAGAGACAGCGTTGGAGCGGGTTGGCATAGAACGGCGTCGTGTCTTCGGTGTGGGAGTGGCCGTGCCGGGCCCGGTTGACTACGCGGCGGGAATGGTGGTTTCGCCCCCCATCATGCCGGGCTGGGACCGGGTTCCGATCCGGGATCAACTGCAAGAGGCGCTGAACCTGCCGGTTTATTTGGACAACGACGCCAACCTGGGAGCGTTGGGCGAGCATGCCTACGGGGTCGGCAAGCACGTGTCCAACCTGGCCTACGTCAAGGTGGCTACCGGCATTGGCTGTGGGTTGATTATCGACGGTCGAATCTATCATGGGCAGCGGGGCAGCGCCGGCGAGATAGGGCATCTGACGATTGACGAGAACGGCCCCCCCTGCCGTTGTGGGAACTTTGGTTGTCTGGAGAGCATGGCCAGCGCCGAGGCCATTGCACAGCGGGCTGAGGCGGCCGTCCGGGCGGGGCAAAAGACCTGCCTGAGCCAATACCAACGACGGCTGACTGTGACCGATGTGGCCCAGGCCGCGCTGAAAGGGGACGCCCTGAGTCGGCAGCTCTTCGAGGAGGCGGGGCGGCACATCGGGGTGGCGTTGGCGGGCCTCATCAACCTGTTCAACCCGGGGCTGATTGTCATCGGCGGCGGGCTTGCCGAGGTAGGCGACCTGCTGTTCGACCCGGTGCAGCGCACCGTGGACGTGCGCGCTATGGCCGGCGCCGTGGCCGATACCCGTATCGTGCCCTCCCAACTGGGACGTGAAACCATCGCCATCGGTGCCGTGGCGCTGGTGCTCCGACAAATATTTCGCAGCCCGGTGGCCGCTCTGGCCGAGGGCAATTGAGGGAAAATTGGTAGTGGTAGAAAAGTAAGTGATATGTCATTGCGAGGGAGTGAAACGGACGAAGCAATCCCCGCATTGCAGGCCGGAGATTGCTCGCCTGCACTTGCGTGCGGTGCAAGTGTCGCTTCGCTCGCAATGACATCCCTCCGTCACTTACAATTTAACTACCACCGGAAAAATTTGCAGGGAGGAGGTGATGGGGAAGGAAACAAACGTGTATGGTACACAACTTAACCGTCGTGTGCAAAATCTATGTAGCAGACGAAATCGAGTCTGCCAGGAGGAGAATTCCCAAATGAAAAAGCTATTTGCAATTCTGGCCTTGATGGCCGTCGTCTCGATGCTGGCTGCCCAATGTGCGGCGCCAGCGACGCCGGAGAAGGTGGTCGAGACGGTGGTCGTCAAAGAGACCGTCGAGGTCGAGAAGGAAGTGGTGGTCACCAAAGAGGTCGAGAAAGAGGTGGTGGTCACCAAAGAGGTCGAGGTAGTGGCCGAGGCAGAGCCGGTGACCATCGTCCTCTGGACTAAAGAAGGCGAGGCCGACGGTGGCCTGCAATTCGTCCAGTCGCTGGCCGATGCCTACATGGCCATTCATCCCAACGTCACCATCGAGGTGGTGAAAAAGAAAGACGTGGAAGAACTGCGCGAGGACTTCCTCACCGCAGGACTGGCCGGCAGCCTGCCCGACCTGCTGTGGACGGTCAACGACCACGCCGGCCCCTTCACCGATGCCGAGTTGATCATGCCGGTGGACGACCTGTTTGACCTGAGCCAGTACGTCGACGCGGCCCTGGAGGCCGTCCGCTTGGGAGGCAAGACCTGGGGCGTGCCGATTTCCAACGGCAACCACCTGATGCTCCTTTACAACAAGGACCTGATCGAGACACCCCCGGCCAACACCGACGAACTGATCGAGATGGGGCTGGCCCTGACCACCGACGATCAATACGGCCTGGTCTACAATCAAACAGAGCCCTTCTGGTTGGTCCCCTGGCTGGGTGGCTTTGGCGGGGCAGTCTTCGCCGAAGACGGCGTGACCCCCACCCTCGACACCCCGGAGATGGTAGCCACACTCCAGTTCCTCTACGACATCAAGTACACCACGCCCATCGTCCCGCCCGAAAGCGACTACGATGGGGCCGACACCCTCTTCAAGGAGGGCAAGGCGGCGATGATCATCAATGGCGATTGGTCGCTGGGAGGCTACGCAGACACCGACCTCAACTTTGGCGTAGCCCGCATCCCGCTGGTCAGCGCCACGGGCGAGTGGCCGCATCCCTACACCAGTGGCGTTTACTTTATGCTGCCGGAGGGTCTGGAAGGGGCCAAGCTGGAAGCGGTGAAGGACTTCGTCACCTTCGCCACCAGCGCCAACAACCAGGCGTTGCAGGTAGCCAAACTCAACCGCCTGCCGGCGCTGAAGGCTGCCCTGGACGATCCCCTCATCGCCAACGACCCAATCCTCAAGGGCTCGGCCGACCAGATGGTCGTCGGCACCCCGATGCCCGCCGTCCCTGAGATGCGCTGCAACTGGGACGCGATGAAGCCCGAAATGCAAGCGGTGCTGGCCGATAGCAAGACTCCCGAGGAGGCGGCTGCGGCCATGCAGCAAGCGGCCGAGACCTGCATCGCCAACCTCGAATAGCTGCGTTGATACCGGGCGAGGAGGGGAGCAATCCCCCCCTCGCCTTTCTCTGTGCTCTGGCGGGGAGGAAATAGATGAAATTCTTAACGCTAGACGTCATCACCCGCAGTTTGAGAGAAGTGGGGAGCACCGTTCTTTACATCGTCGTGGGGGCTGTGCTCCTTGAGCTTCTGGTGTTCTTTCTCTGGGGTCCCCTGGGCGTTTTCAGCCAGCGCGTCGACCGGCGACTCAAGTTTTTGGGGGAGCCCATCCGTCACCTGGTATCTACCTTGCTCATCGTTGGCGTGGCCGTCTTTGCCGTGGGCGCCATCAGCGTGGGACGGAAGCAATCGCCTGTTGCTCCCTATTGGCCTTTGGCCGCCGTCGCCTTCCTGGTGGCCACTTTTGTGTCGCCCAACGCCGTCAGGATATTCCGGGGGCAATTTCGCCTGCCTTATATGCTGATCGCCCCGGCGATTGTGGGGTTGGTGCTCCTGGTGGTTTATCCGCTGCTGTGGGAAGTGAACGTGTCGTTCACCAACCTGAGCCCCAAGCACTTTAAATCGCCCGATTTCGTGGGCCTGAAAAATTACATCGAGGTTTTCACCAAGCCGGTGCTGAAACAGGTGTCTTTCTTCCCGGTCTTCCTGCGCACGGTGCTCTGGACGGTGATCAACGTGTTCTTCCACGTCACCGGCGGTATGGCTCTGGCCCTGCTGCTGAATCGCCCGCTACGATTCAAGGGAGTCTACCGCACGTTCCTGGTCCTTCCCTGGGCCATCCCCCAGGTGATCGCCGTGCTGGCCTGGCGCGGCGAATTTCACTTTGAGTTCGGGTTCGTCAACATTATGATACGGCGGCTGGGAATGGCCCCCATTCAATGGAAGACCGACCCCATTTGGAACTTTGTGGCCATGTGCATCACCAATATCTGGCTGGGCATCCCCTTTATGATGGTCATCATCCTGGGGGGCTTGCAGAGCATCGCCGGCGAATACTACGAAGCCGCCGAAATCGACGGCGCTTCGGGCTGGCAGCAATTCCGCAATATCACCCTCCCCCTCCTGCGACCGGTCCTGACACCGGCCATCATCCTGGGCACTATTTGGACTTTCAACAACTTCAACGTGCCCTTTTTCATCAACCAAAACGAACTGGAAACCAGCGACACGCTGGTGACAGCACTGTTCCGGTCTGCCTTCCAGTACTTCAATCTGGGTGACGCGGCCGCCTTTGCCTTTGTGCTCTTTGGCATATTGCTCGTCTTCTCGATTATTTACATCCGAGTCTCCGGTGGTTTGCGAGGAGTGTACGAATGACAGCGACGGCTAAATCTATGCAAACACCAACCCCGGTGGAGAGAAGTGCCTGGCAACGCTTTTTTAAGTCGGGCCGAGGCGATAGCCCTTTTAAGCGAATCCTGATTCACCTGGCCCTTATCTTTTCCTGCGTCGTCGCCGTCTATCCGGTGCTGCGTGTGTTCAGTGTGTCGCTGCGCCCCGGCGACCGGTTGCTCTCCACCTCGCTGGCCATCATCCCCGAAGACGCGACTCTCGAAGCCTACATCATCGTGCTGACCGAGAAGGAATTCCTGGTCTGGATATGGAACAGCATCGTCATCACCTTTTCCACCGCTGTCGTCGGCGTGATCCTGGCGTCGACCTCGGCCTACGCCTTCTCGCGCTGGCGATTTCCCGGCCGGGGACCGGGCATGGTCTTCTTGCTGGCCACTCAGATGATCCCGGCGCCCATGTTGATGGTTCCCATCTTCATCCTGGCCTCCAAACTCAACCTGACGCAAACCTATCGCGGCCTGGTCCTTGCCTATTCGGTCACCTCCATACCCTTCAGCATCTGGATTCTGAAAGGCTATTACGACACCATCCCCCGCGACCTGGAAGAAGCGGCCCTCATTGACGGCGCTTCCCCTATGGCGGCCTTCTGGCGCATCATCTTGCCCCTTTCCACCCCGGCGCTGGCCATCATCTTCCTTTTCAACTTTATGCAGGCGTGGAACGACTACTTGCTGGCCCGGGTGATGCTTTCCAACGCCACGGAGCTGTGGACCTGGCCGCTGGGCCTGGTCAGTTTTCAGGGCCAGTTCCGGACCCAATGGGGATTGTTCACGGCGGCCTCCTTTTTGGTGATGCTGCCGGTGGTCGCCCTCTTCCTCTACTCCTCCAGGTGGCTCATCTCTGGGCTGACGCTGGGGAGTGTGAAGGGGTAGAATGTCTCACCACCTGACCCAAGCCGGCGACCTGATTCTCCTGACCACCGACTCCCTCACCCTGGGGGTCAACCGTCAGAGCGGCGCGCTGGCTCACCTCTCCCGGCCCGGCGGCGAATCCGTCGTCGGGCGAGGCGGCGTCGCTGCCGCCCTCGACGCCCGGTTGGACGGGCGCTGGCTGGGCGGGCCGACCCGCTACCTCGCCCACGCCGTCGAGGAGACCGACGGAGGTGTCGCGCTGACCGTCACCGTTGGCCTCGCACCTGTGCCCGAAGCACCGGCGCCGGCAGGCCAGGCCGGGCTGACGATGACCGACCGGTTTCACCTGGTCGGTTCGCTGGTGGAGCGGACCGTCCGCGTCTCTCTGCCGGCGGAGAGCGCGGGGGCCCCGGCCCAACTGGACGGCGTGCGCCTGCTCGTGCCCGGCGCGGCGATTGGGCCGGCGGGTGACTGTCGCTTCGAGGCGCCGGCCTGCGCTGTGCGGCCCCGGCTGCCCCTCTCCGTCGCCGCCCGCCAGACCCTCGACCGTCCCGGCGCCGACCCCGAGTTTGCGCCGGGCGCTCGCTCCCGCTGGTTCACCGCCATCAGCGATTGCCCCGACGTGACCCCCGGCCTGATGATCGTGCACAATCCCTCGCCGGGACAGAGTCTGCTCGTCTGGTACGTGAGCCGGGTCGAGGCGGCCACCGCCCTGGTGACGGGTGACGGTCGTCTGGCCGATCTCGTCCACCAGATTGCCCTGGCCGCCTGGCTCTCGCCAGATGCCCCGGTCGAAGGCGGCAGCCAGTACCTCCTGCTGCACGACGGCGATTACGAATCGGCGCTGGACGCCTATCGCGCCTGCTACGCCCGCACCGGCATCGTCCCGTCCCTCTACGGGGAGCCGCCCGATTGGGTGCGGAAGGCTGCCATCTACGAAGTGCACCCCGGTCAGTTCGGCGGATTCCGGGGCCTGGCGGCGCGCGTCCCTGCTCTGGCCGAGATGGGGGTCAGCGTCCTCTACCTGATGCCGGTGGTGGAGTTTGACAACCGCAACGGTCGGCCCTGGGACGAGAACTGGCTGGGCGGCGGCAGTCCCTACGCCATCAAAGACTTCGAGCGGCTGGAGCCGACGCTGGGGACCGAGGCCGACTTCAAACACCTGGTTGATACCGCCCACGCTCACGGGATGCGGGTGCTGCTGGATTTTGTGCCCCAGGGCTGCGCCCTCGACGCCCGTTACGTGACCGAGCACCCCGACTGGTTCTGCCGTGACGAAGCGGGGAACCTGGTCCACTCCCACGGCTGGGTCGACACCTGGTCCTTCGACTGGGCCAACCCCAACTACCACGACTACATGCTCGACTGGAGTCTGCGCCTGGTGCGCGACTGGGACGTGGACGGCTACCGCATCGACGCGCCCCACGGCAAGGAGCCCAACTGGGACCGGACCATCCCCTATCACGCCAGCGCCACCAACCTGGGCGTCATCCGTCTGCTGGAACGGCTGCAAACCGGCCTCAAAGAGATCAAACCCGACGCCGTCCTCCTGTGCGAGTTGTTCGGCCCCGTCTTCACTCACAGCCACGACCTGGCCTGCGACTACTACCCGATGGTGATGGCCTACGAGATGCTCGACCAGCGCCTCACCCCGCGCGAGTTCGGTGACTGGCTGGCCGATTACTGGCGGGTGATGCCGCCGGGGGCCGCCCGCGTCTGCTTCACCGAGACTCACGACACCCGCAACTTTCACCCGCCGTCGTATGCGTCCCGTGGCTCCGTCGCCGAGCGGGCGCTCTTCGGGATTCTGATGATGGCCGGCTTCATCCCGATGGTCTGGAGCGGCCAGGAGAAGGGATTGGAGGACTTCTACCGGGGCACGTTCAACGCCCGGCGCCGGTCGGCGGCGCTGCGCCAGGGGGAGTTCTTTTTCAACGCCGTCGGCTGCCGCGAAGCGGTCCCGGAGCGGGACTACCAGGCCCACAATTGGGTCTTCTGTCTGCCGCGGGTGCACGGCGGCGAAGTCGTGTGGGGGCTGGTCAGCCTGTGGCCGGAGAAGACACCCTTTGAGTTCACTTTACCCATCGCCGAGTTGGGGCTGGCCCCCGGCGCGCGCTATCGCCTGCACGACCTGGCGACCGGGACCGACTTTGACGAGTACGGTCGCGTCGCCTGGGCCGGCGCCGACCTGGCGCGCGTGGTCCTCACCCCGGAGCCGTTTCGGCCCTATTTGCTCGACGTGAGAGGTGATACGTGAAGCGTGAAACGTGAAGCGTGAGGCGTGAAACGTGAAACGTGATTCACAACCGTCACCCTTCGCGCCTGACATTTAGCGAAGTAAAATCAGCTTGATTCGCTTAATCCGCTGACTATCGCGGGGGGAGTTGGGTGCAGGTCGTTTTGATATTTGTCTTGGTCCACAACTTAGTCTATACTTGTACGTGGGCGAGTTGGCCCTTGCCTGATGAATCAGGAGGTGACTCAAATGGCTCTGACGGTCAACGTTCACGAAGCAAAAACGCATTTCTCGAAACTTCTGGCCCGCGTCAGCGTCGGTGAGGAAGTAATTATCGCAAAAGCGGGTAAACCTGTTGCCCGGCTGGTGCCCATTGCAGGACGACCCGTGCGGCGCGAGCCGGGGAGTGCGGCAGGCAAAGTCGTCGTAATGCCAGATTTTGATGCACCGTTGCCCGAAGATGTCCTTGAGGCGTTTGAGAAATGAAAGCGTTGCTCGATACCCACACCACAACCCCGAGCGTTTCATCCTGGAACAGCTATCTCTCAATGCCATCGTCAGCCTGCCGGTTCAGATGAGCCACGCCCTGCACATTTACGCGCTTCCCAGCTACCACCGCGATCCTTTTGACCGGGTTCTTGTGGCGCAAAGCCAATTGGAGAAGCTGCCGATCTTGACGGCAGACCCCCAAATTGCTCAGTATCCGGTGGAGGTTATTTGGTAGGATTGAATCCCTCAGCCGCAGGTTGCTATTCACCTCAAGTGCCCCTTTGTCTGGAGACTCGTTGTGCAAAGATCGGCGCCTCTGTTTAGTATCGTAACCCTCGCCCTCGTCCTGAGCGCCTGCCTGCCGACGCCCACGCCGACGGCGATCCCATCTCCCACGCCCACCGCCACGTCACCCGCCGGGCCGACACCCACCACCCCACCGACCACTGAGCCCGCACCCACCTCCCCGCCGACCGGCGAGGAGCCTATCTACCTGGCCCTGGTCTGGCACCAGCACCAGCCGCTCTATTACAAGGACGAAAACGGCGTCTACACCCGGCCCTGGGCGCGCGCTCACGCCACCAAAGATTATTACGACATGGCCGCCATCCTGGAAGACTACCCGGACGTCCACGTCACTTTCAACCTCACCCCCGTGCTCATCCGCCAGCTCGACGACCTGGCCGCCGGCGCCAAAGACACTTACTGGGTGCTGAGCGAAATCCCCGCCGACCAGCTCACCGACGAGCAGAAGCGGTTCATCCTCACCCGCTTCTTCGACGCCAACTGGGACCACGTCATCGCCCGCCATCCGCGCTACCGGGAGCTGCTCGACGAGCGCGGGCGGGACGCCGGGCCGGAGACCATCAAAGCCGCCCTGGCCACCTTCACCGAGCAGGACTTCCGCGATTTGCAGGTCTGGTGGAACCTGGCCTGGTTCGACCCCCGCTTCCTCCGGCAGGAGCCGCTCAAATCGCTGGTGGACAAAGGGCGCGATTTTGACGAAGCCGACAAACAAATCATCTTCGACGAAGTACGGCGCGTGCTGAAGATGGTCATCCCGGAGCACAAAAAACTGCAAGACGCCGGGCAGATCGAGGTCATCGTCACCCCGTATGCCCATCCCATCCTGCCCCTGCTCTACGCCACCGACCTGCACGAGATCGGCGACCCCGGCGCCACCCTGCCCACCCGATTCTCCTACCCCAACGACGCCATCGCCCAGGTGGAGCGAGCCGTGGAGGTATACGAAGCGCACTATGGCCGTCCGCCCCGGGGGATGTGGCCGGCCGAGGGAGCCGTGGCGCAGGAAATCGTCAAATTCGTCGCCGACGCCGGCTTCACCTGGATGGCCAGCGGCGAGGGCGTGCTGGCCAAATCGCTGGGATTGGACGGCTTCACCCGCGACGCCGACGAAGTGGTGAGCCGGCCCGACGACCTCTACCGGCCATACTACGTCCGCTACCGCGACGGCCCGCCCGTGGCCGTGGTCTTCCGCGACCTGCGCCTGTCGGACCTGATCGGCTTCGAATACTCCGGCACCCCGGCCCAGCAGGCCGCCGACGACTTCATCGCCCGCGTCGAGGCCATCCGCGCCCGGCTCCAGGCCGAGGGAGCCGAAGGCCCGCACCTGGTCAGCGTCATCCTGGACGGCGAAAACGCCTGGGAGCACTACGACAACGACGGCATTGATTTCCTCAACGCTCTCTACACCCGCCTGTCGGAGAGCGAGACCATCGTCACCGTGACCCCGTCCGAGTACCTGGCCATGTTCCCCGACCAGCGAGAGCTGGAGAACCTGTGGCCCGGCGCCTGGTTCAGCACCGACTACGGCACCTGGATCGGCGAACCGGAGGAGAACACCGCCTGGGAATATCTGCTGCGCACGCGCAAAACCCTGGCCCAATACGACCTGAAGGGTAAAGAGATCGCGCCGGACAAACTGGCCCAGGCATTGGACTTTATGTACCTGGCCGAAGGCTCCGACTGGTTCTGGTGGTACGGCGCGGACCAGGATTCGGGGGACGACGCCTACTTCGACGAGGGCTACCGCGCCCTGCTGCGTGGCGTGTACCAGTCGCTGGGCGAGCCGGTGCCCCCCTTCGTGGACACGCCCATCATCGCGGCGGAAGCCGTCCCCGCCGTGCAAGACCCCACCGGCGTCATCGCCCCTACCGTGGATGGCGTTGCCGCCGAGGGGGAGTGGGACGCCGCCGGTCGCTACGAGGCCCGGGGCGGCGCTCAGGCTCGCGCCGCCGACGTGGTCGCCGCCTTCTACTACGGCTACGACGCCGAGAACCTCTACGTGCGGGTGGACGCCAAAAGCGATTGGGCCTCGCTGGGCGACGCCGTCGTCGGCCTGTACGTGGGCGTGCCTGGCGCTTCGTCTCCAATCGGCACGGCACGCTTCGGCGCCGGCCCCGACCGGCCCACTCTGCTCGGCTTCAACGCCACCCACCTGGCGGAAGTGTCACTCGCCGGCTTCGACGTGAGCGCTCAGCCGAACCGCGGCGTGCTGTCCGAAGCGACTCTGGCCACGGCCGGCGGTAGTCTGACCAACCCTCGCTGGCTCGACCCTCTCCCGCTGGAGGGGGTGGCCGCCGGCGACCGGGTGATCGAGATGACCATCCCCCTCGAGGCGCTGGGCGAGCTGAGCGCCGGCGACTCTCTGCGCCTGTCGCTGGTGGTCAGCCAGAACCAGCGCGACGTACAACAACTGCCCGACGGTGGCCCGGCCCGGCTGGTGTTGCCCGACCTGAGCAACGTCACCTGGTTCCTGGTCGTGGACGACCCGACCGGCGACGACGACGGTCCCGGAACCTACACCTACCCCACCGACCCGGTCTTCGAGCCGGCCGTCTTCGATCTGAAACGGTTCAGCGTGGGCGTGGACAGGAGCAACCTGGTCTTCAAATTTGAAGTGGTCGGCCCCATCAACAACGTGTGGGGCAGTGGCATCGGCCTGTCGGTGCAGACCTTCGACGTGTACCTGGACACCGACCCCGGCGCGGGCACCGGCGCGCGCCTTTTGCTGGAGGGTCGCAACGCCGCCCTGGAAGCGGGGAACGGCTGGGACTACGCCGTGTGGGTCGAGGGGTGGGCTCAAAAAGTGCTCCGCCCGGACGAAAGCGGGGCCCCGGTGGAGATGAGCGGGGAGAGCGTGAAGGTCATCGTGGATCCGGCGCAGCGCACTGTGACGTTGCGTGTGCCGCTGGCCCTCTTCGGCGAGGGAGCCGACCCGACGACGTGGGGCTACGCGGCGGCTTTGCTGAGCCAGGAGGGATTCCCTGCGCCCGGCGTGCGCCGCGTGCGCGAGGTGTTGCCCCAGGCCGAGCAGTGGCGGGTCGGCGGCGGCCCCGACGACACCAACCACACCCGCATCATGGACCTGGCCTGGCCCGAAGACGCGACGCCGGCCCAGGCGGAGATCCTGGGAACCTATCCGCCATCTCAGGCCGGCGTGGGCAGCCTCTCGCCGGACGACTTCGCGCAGGTGCCGTTGCTGTTCGCGCCCTGATAGCCTTCTGCATCTGTGAACTGGACTTTGGAGGGAGACTTGTGAAACTGCTGCGCGCGCTGAACGTGGAAGACCGGCTGGTCATCGGCTCGATGGTCGTGACCATGGGGGGAGTCGTGCTGGGAGCGCTGCTGTCAGAACCGCGCTCTTTTGGCATAACGGCCTTGATCGTCATCACGATGCTCATCGCAGGATGGCGCGTGACCCGCAGTTCACGCCTGGCCTGGCTGTTGTTGTTCGGGCTGGTGGCCGGCGTGCTGGAGCTGTGGGCCGATTGGGTGCACGTGACTTACTTCGGCTCGCTGGTCTATACCGACTACTTCGGATTTCGGCTGCTGGCGTCGCCTTTGTACATGCCCGTCGGCTGGTGGTTGACCGTGGTTCAATTCGGCTACCTGGGGCTGCGGCTGGGCGAGCGTTGGTCCCAATGGAAGGTTGTGGGTTTGATCACCTTGCTGGGGATGTCTCTTCCTCCCTGGTACGAGGAGTTCGCGGCTCCGGCGCGGGCCTGGTACTATGCCACCAGCGGTCCGATGCTTTCGCACACACCGGTCTGGATTATCTTCACCTACGGGGGGTGTATGTTTGCCATCGCCACCATGGCGTTGGTGTTCTATCGTCCCCGAGAGTGGGGCCGGGCGGTGCTGGCCGGCATCTTCACCGGGGCAGGGATCATGTTTTCGGGCGTGGTGTGGTTCTCGTTGCTGGGGTAGGGTAGGGGCGAGGCATTCCGACCCAAGCCTTGCGCTGTGAAGACTCTCGTCCGTTGACGGAGTCTGGCTTGGCGAACCCGACGTTGGAAATGCCTCGCCTCCACTGCTTTTGAACGTGGTCTGGGAAAATTCTAACGTATCGCTAACGCTTCTCTTGTGCAAATCTAACGTGAAAGTTGTAAACATGTAGGCAGAAGCAGCCAATGGAACGGCGCTGACGGCAGCGCATTCGGGTCGCGTTAAAGAATGGGCCGTGGTCAGCGACAACGCCGGGGCGGCGTGTCGCCCGCGCAACGACCGGGCAGCGCCGGTTTTGAGACAGGAGTCAACCCAACGATCGTCACCCCAACCAATCTATTGGTTCCGAAAATTAAGAAAAGGAGGTGAGGGGCTATGACAGACCTGATCCGTTGGGATCCCTTCCGCGAGATGGTGTCTTTGCGCGATGCGATGGATCGCCTCTTTGAAGAGAGCTTTGTGCGTCCCTTCGGTGGATGGCCGTTGTTGGGAGGCGAGGCGCAAACGCTGGCCCTCGACGTTTACGAGACCGACGATAACCTGGTGGTCGAAGCCTCGTTGCCTGGCATCAGCCCTGACGAAGTGGACATCTCCGTCGTCGGCAACACCCTGACCATCAAGGGGGAGCACGAAGAGAAGGAAGAGAAGGAAGAAAAGGGCAAATATCACTTCCGTGAGCGTCGCTACGGGGCCTTCCACCGCACAATCTCCCTGCCTGTAGAGGTGGACGCGAACAAAGCCGAGGCGGTCTTTGAGAACGGCGTGCTCAAGCTGACCCTGCCCAAGGTGGAAGAGGCAAAACCCAAACGCATCGAAGTGAAAGTCAAGTAATCGAGGCCCAGGGGCGCAGTACATTGCGCCCTTGCCATGTCGAGGGCCGAAGCGACGTGAGGTTGCGTCTATTGCCGGGAGAGGCTACCCAGCCTCTCCTTTTTTTGTGATGCGAGGATTGTGGTGGGCAGGCAGGCACGTATGAAACGTGCCCTACTCGGCAGGGCGGCTTTCCATAGACCTGTTTCCCAGGTGGTCCCCCCGTTGCGTGTTGGTGGCGAAGAGGAGGCAAAACCCTCACCCACCCCCGCCTGCATCCCCTCCCTCTCCCAATTTTGGGAGAGGGAGGGGGTTGGGGGGAGGGAGAGGGCAAGCCCTCGCGCTCCCAAATATCATCAACGCTTAACGGGGAGACTACCAACTGAGAGGATGTTCGAAAAATCTACGGCCGGCAGGGTAGGGGCGAGGCAGCCGGTCCAAAGATTCTGCCTGAAATTGAGAGTTCCCTCCCGGCTGCCTCGCCCCTACCAGTCCCTTTGAACCTGAATTCTTTGGATTTTCCGAACAAGGTTTCACCTTCTCGTCCACCTGTTCGCCCCTGAACCTCGCAGGGGGAGGCGGGTTGGGGTGGGGGTGGCGGGGACGCCGGAGAAACACCCTGCATCCGGGACGGAAATCTCTCTCCGGGCGAGATGCCACCCTCCCCCCGCTCCTCCCTGGCAGGGAGGGGTGAACGCTTACGTTTCGAGAAACCTACCACAGATCGTTCGTGCACCGTCCCTGGCACAGGAGCAGACAGGAATCTCGCTTGACAAACCAGGGGATCGGGATATAATTCCCCCCAGTCAGAATTACAGATGGTCTCCCTCTTGAGTGTTGCGGCTATTGTCACGGCGAGCGACCGTAGGGAGCGAAGCCATCTCCGCATTGCGGATACGGGATTGTTTACCCCGTTCGGGGTATAGGTCGTCGCTGCGCT
>JAJRXB010000357.1 GCA_024276515.1 Chloroflexota bacterium | reverse complement strand
GCGGTTGAAACCGCTCCTGAAGGACGCTTCGCGCCAAATGTCCGCCTGCGCGGACAAGGGGAACAGCCCGTCCACGTAGGTGGACGACCGGCTTGAGCCCTGTAGGGGCGATTTTAATCGCTTATTTGAAAGGTATTGGGCCTAGCTGATACTTTAGCACATTCGCCTGGCTTTTGGCATAAATTTGATGTGAAAGTCACGTAAAGAAAGCGTAAATTTGCGCAGGAGGGGCAAACACGAGGAGATTTCTCGGAAAATCGGCGAGGAACGTGAACATTTGCTCAGTAGGGGGCAGGTAGGGGCAAAGCATGCCTTGCCCCTACCCCTCTACCCCTCAGCGGAGGGATGGGTTTGGGGCCTGGAGAAGGTTGCACGGAAGCTTTGGGGGGTGTTCCGATTATTGTCCCAACTGCGTCAGGTAGGACTGAGCAGCGGCCGTGGCCTCGGGGTCGCTGCCGTCGTCGAGCTCCAGAAACCGTTGAAACTCAGCGATAGCTTCTTGCGACTGACCAAGCAGCGTGTAAACGACTCCCAGGCTGAAATGCGCCTGGGCCAGATCGGGGTTGATCTCCAGAGCGCGTTGAAATTCGGCGAGACCCTGGTTCAGTAAGGCGTCATCGGCGGGTGAGACCTGGAGCGCCTGTTGCACGTAAACCGCGCCTTTGTTGTGATGTACGTCGGCGTCGTTGGGGTTGGCCGCCAGCGCCGCGTCGTATTCACGCAAGGCGTCGTACAGTCGGTTCATCTGATAATAGACTGCGCCCAGGTTGGCGTGGGCGTCGGCGTATTGGCCGTCGAGGGCGATAGCTTGTTGGAGCGCAATCTCGGCCGGCAGCAGCAGCCGGGCGCGGGCCCAGA
Organism: Chloroflexota bacterium; assembly: GCA_024276515.1. Taxonomy (GTDB): domain Bacteria; phylum Chloroflexota; class Anaerolineae; order 4572-78; family NAK82; genus JAJRXB01. Next base: position 9,668 of record JAJRXB010000357.1, on the reverse strand, counting down.
CTGTGCCCAATTTGAAGTGCGCTTCTTTTGACGTGGGGGCGGTCTGCACTGCCCGCTCGGCGTCGGCGATCTCTGGCCAGTCGTCGAGGGCCAATCGGTAGCCTTCGACGGCGCGAAACTGGGTCCAGGCGTCGTCGAAGCGGCGCGCCCGATAGTAGGCGCCGGCCAGTTCATATTGTATCGCGTCGTTCTCGGGGTTGGCGGCAGCGGCCTGCTCCAGTTCGGCGATGGGCGACCCCGAGTCAGTTCGAGGGAGGAATCGGTCGCGCAGGCCCGGTCCAACCAGGGCCAGAATCAAAATCACCCCCAGCAGCCCCAGGCCCACCCGAAGCCAGCGGGATTGAGACGATTCGGAATTGGGGCCGGGTTGCACCTCGTCGTGTCTGGACTCGCCGATCATCGTCGCTACTCTCTTCCACTAGACTTTGGCCAATCTAGCCCCGTTCGCATCACCCTTCGAGTACTTCGCAGGGATGCTCACTCCTCAAAATGGCCAAAGCTCACTACTCAGACGTGCTATCATTCAGACTTCGGAAGTCTTCCGTTGAGCATTCCGCAGGCAAAATAAGCCCGAAATCGCGTCACAGGCTACCCGGATAGAATGCCATTGAGACTTCCGAAGTCTTACGCCTGCTACCCTTTGGGGTTGAGCACCACCACCTGGGTCTCCTGAGGCAGGCTGCTTCTGGTCACCTTTAGTACGTCTATCGGCTCAATCCGCGGTGTCCCCATTTCTTTGAGGAATTTGTTCACCGTATTCAGATTCAGTGAGGAGGTACTGGTTTTGTAATGCATCGGGATGACGATGTAGGGTTCGATGAGACTGATGATCTCGGCCGCCTGGGCAGCATTGAGAGACGTGCCGCCCCCCACCGGGACCAGGAGCACGTCCACGTTGCTGAGCGCCTCCACCTGCGTTTGGGTGGGAACCTGCGCCAGATCCCCCAGGTGACAGACGCTCAGGCCGTTAAACTCGAAGACAAAAATGATATTGCGTCCACTGTCCCCGTCTCCGGCGCTCTTGCGCCGGCGCCGCGGCGGGTAGGTAGGGATGCCGGTGACGAACACAGATTTTATTTCGTATTCGCCGGGGCTGTTGACAATTTTGAAATCGCCTTTGACCCCTTTCAAATAGTTATGGTGCGGGTGGTCATGACTGACCGTCACGATGTCGGCGCGGACGCGGGGCAACGGGTAGCCCAACGATTTGTCGAAGGGGTCGGTGACAACGGTCGCGTCCCGATCACGCAGGCGAAAGCAAGAATGACCAAACCATGTGATTTCCATAAGATGTCCAGCGGTCCTCCCCAAAGGTTACGCCCAATGATTCAAGCGTTTTTATTATACCGAACTCGCGCGAAAATGGAAATCACACGATTCAACGGGCGCGTCGATTTGGGGGGAACTGGGGTGTCGTCGCAAATTGCTCCATTGGTCAAGCTGGGCTAAAATAGGTCGGCGCGTGGACCGTTCACCTTTTGCCAGGGGCGAGGCATTCCCAACATCGGGTTCGCCAAGCCAGGCTCCTTTAATACTACAACTGCACTTCCTCTTTTGAGGGGGCAGAAGGTGACAGTCACCTGGGGCACTATACTTTTGAAATCGTGGTCCAGGTTTAGGAGGGCAGCCGTGCGGCTGGGAGTCCGGTGGAGGACACCACGAACTAAAATCATCGCCTGGTCTTTTGCCACCACGGCCATCATCCTGGTCGCGGTAGCCCTGGTCGCCTTCATCGTCTACCAGCGGGTGACGGAGGGCCTGGTCATCGAACGCGGTCAAGCGCTGACCCGCCTCTCGGCCAACCAGTTGGCGACGGAGCTGGGGGAGTACGCCGACACGCTGGCTGCGTTGACACGCACCGCGGACGTCCACGGCCCCCCGGCTGCCCGGCGCATCGCCCTTCGGCGGGCCAGCGACCGCCTGGCCGCCTTCGACGGCGGGGTGCTCGTTCTCGACACCTTTGGGACGGTGGTGGCCGCCGAACCGGAGCGGCCGGACGTCCTGGGACAGGACTGGTCCGGCCGCCCCTACTTCCACCAGATGCGGCGCGCTCCGGGGGTGGTCTTCTCAGACGTCATGGCCGACGGGCCGGGAGGCGCAGAGGTCATCGTCGTCGCCGTGCCCATCCTTGGCGATCAGGGTGAGTTCCTGGGAGCTGTAGTCGGCATGCTTCGCCTGGACGCAACGGCGACCACTTCCTTCTACGGCGACGTCGTGAAGCCGCGTCTGGGCGAGAGCAGCAGCGCCTACCTGGTGGACGGAGATGGCCGGGTGATCACCCACTCCGACCCGGATCGCATTGGCGAGGACTTCTCCGCGCAGGCGGGGGTGCAGCAGGTGTTGAAAGGGCAGGTGGGCGCCCTTCGCACTCGCGATTTGGAGGGCCGCGACGTCCTCGTCAGCTTTGCGCCGGTGCCGGGCACGCCCTGGGGCCTCGTCAGCGAGGAAAGCTGGGCGGCGCTGATCGGCCCCGGCGGAGGCTACCGGCAATTTCTGCTCTTGCTGCTGGTGCTGGGCGTGGTGACGCCGGCCCTCGTCGTCGCCGCCGGGGTCGGGTGGATCACGAAGCCCGTCGCGGGACTCCTCGGCGCCGCCCGGTCGGTGGCCGAGGAGGATTCCGGCCGGACGATCACCGCGCAACCCGGGGACGAAGTAGCAGAGCTGGCCGAGCAGTTCGACCTGGTGTCAGCCCAACTCCAGGCGTCGTACGCTCACCTGGAGCAGAAGGTGGCGGCCCGCACGCACGAGCTATCCACGTTGCTGGAAGTCTCGCGCAACGTGGCCGCCACCCTGGAACTGGAGCCTCTGTTGGGCCTGATCCTGGACCAACTCAAGTCCGTTGTGGACTACGTTGGTGCGTCCATCCTGGGCCTGGACGAAGGCTATCTGAAAGTCCTGGCCTATCGAGGTCCCATCCCCCACGAGGAGGCATTGGGACTGCGCTTCCCCGTGGAGAAAGCAGTCGCCAATCGTGAAGTCATTCAGCGCCGGGAGTCGGTCATCATCCCTGATGTGCGGGGAGATACTCCCCTGGCGCAGGCGTTTCAGGAGATGGCCGGCGATCAGTTGGAGACCACGTTTGGTTACGTCCGTTGTTGGATGGGAGTCCCGCTGATCGTCAAAGATCGGGTGGTCGGCATGTTGAGCCTCGACCACAACGAACCGGACTGCTACACCCCTCAACAGGGAAAGTTGGTGTTGGCTTTCGCCGCCCAGGTAGCCGTGGCCATGGAGAATGCTCGATTGTACGCCGAGACCCGGCGGCGGGCGGACGAGATCCAGACGCTATTCAACGTCCAGCAAGCGATTGCCAGCCCTCTGGAATGGGAGGCGGTGCTGCAACTGATCGCCGACGAAGCGCGTCGGCTCACCGCCACGCGGTTCAGTGCCGTCTTCTTGCTCGACGGAGACGCCCTGCGCCTGGCCGTGTTTTCGGGCGACCCCATTCCCGGTTTCTCCGTGGGATATCGAATGCCGATAGACCAATCGGTGGCCGGGTCGTCCCTTCAATCAGGCCAGTCCATCCCGGTCACCGACGTGGAGAATGACCCGCGTGTCAACCTGGCGGCAAACCAGGTGACGGGGGCGCAATCATTCCTGGTGGTCCCCCTGCTCACCGACTCCCAGCGCATCGGCGTGATTCTGGTCGCAGACAAGTCGGCGGAGGCGTTGGGAGCAGACGATGAGCGGGTGCTGACGATGTTGGCGTCGGGGGCCGTGATCCAGCTAGAGAACGCCCGCCTCTATCAGGAGGAGCAGGCGCAACGGCGCGACGCCGAGCGTCGCCGCCAGGTGGCGGAGGGGCTGCGGGGCATCCTGGCCGTTCTCAACTCCAACCGCCCACTGGACGAAATTTTGGACTTTATCGTGGCCCAGGCCGTCCGGCTGCTGGGCACCGACGCCGGCGCCATCTACCGTCTACAGGATGAGGGCGGGCTGCTGAGCGTCCAGGCCTACCACGGCCTGGACGACGACTACGTGACGATGACGGTGCCAGTCGGCAAAGGAACTACGGGGCAGGCGGTGCTGGAACGTCGGCCGATGGCCGTCCCCGACACGAAGGTCTACCTGGCCAACCTGGCGAACGTGCACAGAGCAGCGCCGGAGCCGGGTCTGCGGAAGCTCCTGGCACGCGCGGCCCATCGCTTTGGCGCGGTGCTGAGCGTGCCCCTTATGGTGAAAGATCAGGTCTACGGCGCTATCACCCTCTACTACCACAAGCCGAGAGCGTTCTCCGACGAGGAGATCGAGTTGGCCGTCACCTTTGCCGACCAGGCTGCTCTGGCCATCGAGAACGCCCGGCTGCGCGCCCGGGCCGAGCAGAGCGCCGTGGTCGCCGAGCGCAATCGTCTGGCCCGCGACCTGCACGACGCCGTCACCCAGACTCTCTTCTCGGCCAGCCTCATCGCCGAAGTGTTGCCCCGTTTGTGGGAGCGCAACCCGGAGGAGGGGCGACGTCGCCTGAAGGAGTTGCGCGAATTGACGCGGGGCGCGTTGGCCGAGATGCGCACCCTGCTGCTGGAGCTGCGCCCGGCAGCTTTCGTTGACGCAGACCTGGGCGACCTGCTGCGCCAACTGGCCGAGTCCATCACCGGCCGGGCGCGGGTTCCGGTCGCCGTGGAGGTGGAGGGGGAGCGCCCCTTTCCCCCCGAAGTGAAGGTCGCGCTGTATCGCATCGCCCAGGAGGCGCTGAACAACGTGGCCAGACACGCCGGCGCCAGCCGGGCACGGGTGAGTCTGCGCAGTCGGCCGGAGGGAGTGAAGCTGTGCATCCGCGACGACGGGTGCGGCTTTGACCCGGAAGGCATCTCGCCGGACAGTCTGGGGCTGGGCATTATGAAGGAGCGCGCAGAAACCATCGGGGCCACGCTGAGGATCGAAAGCCAGGTGGATCAGGGCACGCAGGTGACGGTCATTTGGCCATTAGACGAGGGAGGGAAAACTGATGGGTGAATCGAACCCTATTCGTGTTCTGCTGGTTGATGACCACGCCGTGGTGCGCAGCGGTCTGGCAGCCTTTTTGCTGGCCTTCGACGACCTGGAACTGGTCGGCGAGGCGGGCAGTGGCGAGGAGGCGGTGCGCCTGTGCAATCAGCTCCGGCCCGACGTGGTGTTGATGGACCTGGTGATGCCGGGGATGGACGGAGCAGCCGCCACCCGGACCATCCGCGAGCAATGTCCAGAGATACAGGTGATCGCCCTGACCAGCTTCAAGGAGGAGGAACTGGTGCAGGGCGCGCTTCAGGCGGGAGCCATCAGCTACCTGCTCAAGAACGTGTCGGCCGATGAGTTGGCGGACGCCATCCGGGCAGCCCACGCCGGCCGATCTACCCTGGCTCCGGAGGCAGCCCAGGCGCTGGTTCACGCCGCCAGCCACCCACCTCCACCGGGCCACGATTTGACCCACCGCGAGCGCGAGGTATTGGCCTTGATGGTCGAGGGGCTGAGCAACCGTGAAATCGCCGAGCGGTTGGTGGTCAGTCACTCCACCGCCAAGTTTCACGTCAGCAGCATTCTATCGAAGCTGGGGGTTGCCAGTCGCACCGAGGCGGTGGCGCTGGCTGTGCAGCACCGGCTGGTCACCTGACCAGGTAGGGTTTGCCCTCTCCCTCCCCCCACCCCCTCCCTCTCCCAGATTGGGAGAGGGAGGGGGTGGGTGAGGGCTCTGCCTCGCCTCGCCGCCAACACGCAAGAGGGAGACTACCCTGTCACCTGCCCAATTTGGCACTCCGCGCGCCTTCGGGTACAATCAGGGCAGGGAATGATCAGGAGAACCAAGCAACCTGCCCATTCTCTCGTCTCCCACACCCAATCCCTGCACAGGAGTGAAGCCTTGACCCGCGAGCAAGTGCGATTGACCGCGCTGGCCGCCTGCGCTGGCTGAGCGAGCAAAATGGACCCTGGGGTCCTGGCGCAGGTTCTGCGTCCTCTGGAAAATCTATTTTCGGCTGAGAGGCATCCCAATCTGCTGGTGGGCCTGGGAGTAGCCGACGACGCCGCCGTCTACCGGCTGAACGACCAGCAGGCTATCATCAGCACCACCGATTTCTTCACCCCGGTGGTTGACGATCCCTACGACTACGGGGCGATTGCCGCCGCCAACGCAATGAGCGACGTGTATGCGATGGGGGGCGAAGTGCTCTTCGCTCTCAACATCGCTGCCTTCCCGCCCGACATGGACCCGGCCATCGTCACCGAGGTTCTGCGCGGCGCCGCCGACAAAGTGATCGAGGCCGGGGGCGTGGTCGCTGGCGGACACACCATTCAGGACCAGGAGCCCAAATACGGTCTGGCAGTGACCGGGCTGGTCCACCCCGACCGTATTTTCACCAAAGGGGGCGCCCGGCCCGGCGACCGGCTGATTCTCAGCAAGCCGTTGGGCACGGGGACCATCAGCACCGCCCTCAAGCGCGACCTCGTCCATCCCGACCACGCGGTGGCGATGATCGAGAGCATGAAACGGCTCAACCGCTGCCCGGCCGTGGCCGGGCAGGCGGTCGGCGTGCGGTCGGCGACCGACGTCACCGGCTTTGGTCTGCTGGGGCACGCGGCCGAGATGACCCAGGCCGGCGGAGTCCGCTTTCGCTTTTGGATGAGCAAGATGCCCCTGCTGCCCGGCGCGACCGACTACGCCGCCCAGTGGATCTTCCCCGGCGGATCGCACAACAACAAAGCCTTTTACGGCCACCTGGTTCAGTTCGACGCCGGTATCCCGGAAGATCGGCAGATGCTCCTGTGGGACGCGCAAACCTCGGGGGGGCTGTTGCTGGCCGTCCCCGCCGACCGGGTGGACGATTTCTTCGCCGAGTGCGCCAGGCACGAGCAATCGGCCTGGGTGGTGGGCGAGGTGATCGAAGGCGAAGGGATCGAAGTAAGAGAGTGATTGGCCTGAAGTGAGCAACGAACCAGAAACGATCGGCGAAGACGAGTCATCCGCCTCAATGTGGCGCTCGTATACCGGCTGCATGGTGGTGCTGTTGCTGACCACCGCCTTTGTGATTGGCGGCCTGTTGGGAGGCATTGCCGGCGGCGGACTGGTGCTGTGGGCCACCGACGCCGAGGTCAGTCTGTGGTGGATGACCCCCACGCCGACCCTCACGCCCACCGCCACCCCATCTCCCAGCCCAACCACCACCCCAATCCCCCCGACGCCCACCCCCACCCCGTCCCCCACCGTCACCTCTACCCCCTCCATCGCCGACGTGGTCGGCCGGGTGGTGCCGGCCGTCGTCACCGTCGTCAACCGGCAGGCAGGCGTGGCGCATTTTGGCGTCACCATCGATTCGCGCATCCTGGGGTCGGGGATCATCGTTGACCGGCGGGGATACATCGTGACCAATTACCACGTGGTCGAAGACGCGAGCAAGTTGACGGTCGTTTTGGCCACGGGAGAAGAACTGCCGGCCAAACTGGTGGCGAGCGACGACCAGCAAGACCTGGCCCTCCTCCGGGTGGAAAACGGCGACATGCCGACGGTCAGGTGGGGCGATTCCCGGCAGGTTCGGCCAGGGGAGTGGGTGGTTGCCGTTGGCAGCGCGTTGGGCGACTTTCCCAACTCGGTCACGGTGGGGGTGGTCAGCGGGGTGAATCGGGCGCTGGAGTTGGACGACGGCCTGACCATCGAGGGGCTGATTCAAACCGACGCGGCCATCAACAAGGGCAATTCCGGCGGCCCTTTGATCAATCTGCGCGGCGAAGTCATTGGCATCAACACCTTCATCATCCGCGAGGGAAGGCGCAGTGGCGTGGCCGAAGGCATCGGCTTTGCCATCCCTTCGACCCTGGCCCGCGACCTGACCGAGGGGTGGATCGCCGCCGACGCGCCATAACGCCCGGTCGGGGTATTCCCTCAAGACTTCGGAAGCGTAATTCTGCAAAGGGCAGACACGTGGGTACGCCTCGCTTGCTTTCGATTCAGATTGGACTTCCTCGAAGCCTCGGCGTCGAAGGGGCTCGTGACCCGATGGACCGTCCCTGGCTCACCGGTTTTTTCAAAGAGCCGGTGGAAGGGCCGATCTGGCTGGGACAGACTAACCTGGCCGGCGACGGTCAGGCGGACCTCAAGAACCACGGCGGTCCAGACAAGGCGGTGCTTGCCTACGCCGCCGATCACTACCCCGCCTGGCGCGCAGAACTGGATCGCTCTGATTTGCCCTACGGGGCCTTTGGTGAAAACTTCACCATCGCCGGCCTTGTCGAAGAGACCGTCTGCATCGGGGACGTGTACGCCGTCGGCGAGGCACGGGTGCAGGTCTCCCAGCCACGCCAGCCATGCTGGAAGATCGCACGCCGCTGGCGGATCAAAGACCTGACGGCGAGGGTTCAGGCGACGGGGCGCACCGGCTGGTACTTCCGTGTCCTGGCAGAAGGGTACGTGCAACCGGGCCTTCCCGTGACGCTCCTCGAACGACCGTTCCCCCAATGGACCGTCACCCGGGCCGGCGAAATTATGCGCGACCGACGCGACAACCCGGTCGCTGCGGCTGAACTTGCTGCGTGTCCGCTTCTCTCCACAAATTGGCGTGAGAGCCTGTCTCCCCGTTGAACATCCGGCTGTTTGAAACACACCTGCTCCCCAGACCGCAACGTGTTACAGCCTGGGTGGAGGGTGCCTGGCACTTTCGAAGGAAAATCGTAACACTTTAGTTTTCTGAGCAAGAGAGATTATCAACGGATAAAGTAGCGGATGAGCGGATCACACGCTGGCGCGAGGAGAGACATCCGCTCATCCGTTATCTATCCGCTGATGATCGTCTGACACTGTTCTCCCAAGAAACTAAAGCGATGCGGAAAATCCTGGCGTCCTTTGCGACTACGAGATTACGGTTCCTTCCTGGTCGACAGTCGGAAAGGCAGGTAGAGTGGGCAAAAGCCGATGGCACTCGTTACGAGAAAGACGACGGCCAGCACACCCAGAACGATGGCCAGCACGCCGGTTATCTGCCCGGTAAGATACAAGACACCTACCACCAGAGCAAGAACAACTCGTACAACGCGGTCGATGGTTCCCATATTCTTCTTCATAATATCACGCCTCCTCTGCGCAATGTAGTATCGTGTTAGAGCCGCGCCAGTAGGAGCACTGCCCCATACACGAGGCCGATGCAAACAATACAAACTCCAAGAAGTTTCAAGAGCTTTGTTCTGGTCGTGTCCATTGAGACCTCACCTTTCTTGTAACTACTCAAGGAGTTCAGCCGACTATCGTCCGGGGTCACCCTTGCGTGCCGCTTTGGGCACCCCCTCCCCCTGGCAGGGGGAGGGGAGCAAAGAGGAAGCTGTTGGGTGGCAGGCGCGAAGCGCGCCCGCCACCCAACAGCCCTCCTATCTTCCCCCCTTCCCTGGGGCAGGGGGGAAGGGGATTTCGACACCGGCTTGGGGCGGACACCCAGCGCTAAGTAGCTACCCGGGCTGAACTCCTTGAGTAGTTACTATCTCTTTAGATGGGCCACCTGCCAAAAGGTTACAAAACAAAAACAGCCGCCGGCGGGGACGGACGTCCCCTACACCGTCTACACCCACCGGGGGTGGCCGGTGGCGGTGGCCCGCGCCGGCCGGGGGGCGGTACGGCCCCTGCTGGTCGGCCCGGCGGCCGCCGCCGAAGGGGACGAAGAGGCCATGCGCCAGACCATCGCCGCTTTCAGCCACTTCCACGCCCGCTATCCGGT
>JAJRXB010000356.1 GCA_024276515.1 Chloroflexota bacterium | reverse complement strand
GTTCATTTCTCCTTGGTCCTTCGCCTGGTTAGGTTAGGGGTAACGTGGGTGGCACGGTCATGAGACTGGCCACAGCAAAGACGGTCACGAGCCCGGCCCCAGCAAGCATGGCCACACCAGCAGCCGCTCGGGCCGGTCTCCAGACCGTGCCCGCGAGTGGCGCAGCCTGGCTATGGCCGGTCTCCAGACCGTGCCCGCAAGTGACTCGGTCAGAGACCGGCCACAGCAAACGGTCACGAGACCGGCCACAGCAAGCATGGCCACACCAGCAGCCTGGCTCGGGCCGGTCTCCAGACCGCGCCCGCAAGTGACGCCGCTCTGGCCGGTCTCCAGACCGCGCCCGCGAGTGGGTAGTTACGGTTAGGGTTAATAATAAGCCGTTGTTGGTCACTGCGCAACTTTAGCACAGGATAGTAGGAACTCAGTGTGAGATCAGTTAGAAAATAATTGGAAAATCAACGTTCCTGGCGCTTTTTCCATGGCCGCTAGAGTTGTTCCCTTTTAAGCAAAAGCAGGTGACAGTCACTTGGACTGGCGCAAAAAACGGGGTGATTTTTCAAATTCTGACCTGATCATTGGGCTAAAAGTGACTGTCACCTCAGCACGAATTTATTTAGGAACAACTCTGCTTATGGCAACTTCCTTAGGACCGCGCACAATCTCGCATGGTAGCACAGTCGTCCCCATATGGCAACAGTGGCTCATGTCTAGAATCTGCGCATGTCATTGCGAGCGAAGCGACACTTGCACCGCACGCAAGTGCAGGTGAGCAATCCCCGTTCACCAACGGCTGAGACCGCTTCGCCTCCGGCTCGCGGTGACATGTCGGCACACTTTTCATACATGAGCCACAACAGTTAAAAATTCATATGGATCGTGCCTGAGTTTGTGCTCCTGGCCTATTCGGTGTATATTCAGGGTGCCCTCTTTGCAATGGACAACTCACCTTGCTTCTTCCGTTGACCATTGCGATTGGGGTCTTTGTTCACCTGGGCGCGGCCAGTACTACAACCGCACTTCCCCTTTTGAGGGGACAGAAGGTGACAGTCACCTGGGGCATCTACGGTTGTAGTACCAAGGAGTCCATCCCAAACTCACGGCCATACCCCCTTTTTTCAGGTTAAACTGTACCAGAGGAGAAAGATGCTGAAAACGTCAACCAAACCGGACATTGTATTTATTGTGCTCGACACCCATCGTGCGGACCGCCTGTCTTGCTATGGCTATCCGCGCGACACCACCCCGCACATCGACGAGTTCGCCGAAAGCGGCACTCTTTTCGAACGCGCCATCGTGCCTGCCCAATGGACCATCCCGTCTCACGCATCGCTGTTCACCGGCGAGTACCCCACCACGCATATGACCCTGCAAATCTACGACGCGCTGGGAAAAGATCAGATCACCCTGGCTGAGTTGCTGAACCGCAATGGCTATAGAACGGTTGGTTTTTGCAACAACCCACTGTTGGGAGTGGTGCAAAACGACCTTGACCGCGGCTTTGAGGAATTTTACAACTACGGTGGCGCGGTGCCCAACCCACCAGACATCTCCAAGTCGCGCCCCAAGTGGCTGGGCCGACTTTTCGAGAGCTACGTCCGCCTGATGCGTCGCATCACCGTGCCCATTCAGAATCAATTTGCTCGCAACAACCTGTTGCTGCGGATTGCGATGAATCCATTCCTTTCCTCTCTCTGGTTGCGACACGCCAACTTCAAGGGGGACACCCGTCGCTCGCTGCGTGACGTAGTGGGCTACATACGAACTCACCGAAGTGCCAAGACTCACCGGCCACTCTTCGCCTTCATCAATCTGATGGAAACGCACCTCCCCTACTGGCCGCCTCCTCGCTTCATCCGCAAATTTGCCCCCTATTATTGGCGGGACCGCGAGGCGCGTGATTTTATGCGTTACTACAACACCCAAACCTATCGCTGGATGATCCCCCTCACCCAACCGCTCAGCGACGTGGCCGACCGTACCCTCAACGACCTGCACGACGCCGAAGTGGCTTACCAGGATCATCTGCTGCACCGGCTCTTTGAGTATCTAAACGAGCCAGACGTGCGCGACAACACGATGGTCATCATCACCTCAGATCACGGCGAGGGGATGAACCATCACAACTTTGTAGGGCACTCGCTGGTGGCCTACGACGACCTGGTGCGCGTGCCCCTCATCATCCGCTACCCCAGATTGTACCCGGCCGGCAAGCGAGTCTCGTCGCTGGTCTCGACCCGGCGTCTGTTCCATTCGGTGCTGGAAGCGGCAGGGATCTCCCCCAACGGGAATAGCACGGAAGGCACCCAGGGAGCACCGATAGACGTAGAAGGGCTGAGCCTGACCCGCTCCGTCGACGGCCCCGACCCGGAGCGAGAGACGGTCTTCGCCGAGGCATACACCCCCGACACACTCCTGACCCTGATGGAAAACCAGGACCCGGCCGCCATCGACACCTTCCGCTGCCGTTCGATGCGTCGCTCCGCCTACCGGGGACGCTACAAGCTGATCACCGTCGGCGACGAGCCAGACGAATTGTTCGACGTGGTGAACGATCCCGCCGAAACCCGCAATTTGCTCGACGAACATCTCGACGAAGCAGTTCAACTTAAAAACATTCTGAACACCTTTGTGGAGCAGGCCCAACAACGTCGCCCGGCCAACTGGGAAGCGTCGCACCAGTTAAATCTGGACGACGAAGCGCTGACAGAGCGCCTGCGGGCGCTGGGCTACATCGAGTAGGGACTATCGGCGCCACGGCAAAAAGTTACGCAACAGGCGATACGCAGTACACAATACGCAGCGTACATTCGTATTGTGTGCTGCGTATTGCGTAAATGGGGAAGCGTTGTGATACGCAATACGCGATGCGCAACACGAGCAGGGATGGTCGGCGTGCTGTTGCTTGGAGCGGCGCTGCGCCTGGTCGCCCTCGATCAAGTGCCGCCCGGCCTCTCCCACGACGAGGCCTACATCGGCGTCACCGCCCTCGAGGTGTGGTTGCTCGGTCGCCACGACGTTTTCTTCGACATTTACAACGGCATTGAACCCCTCATCGTCTACTGGCAGGCTCTATACCTGCGACTGTTCGGCATTACCCCCGTAGCCATGCGCCTGGTGAACGTGACGGCCGGGCTGCTGACCATTTCGCTGACCTACGCCCTTGCCCGCCGATTGCTGGGCCGATCTGGGCCCCAGTTGGCGCAGTGGGGGGCGCTGCTGACCGCGTTGGGCGTGAGCCTCTCCTTTTGGGCCATCTTCGTCAGTCGACTGGCACTGCGCGCGGTGACTCTCCCGCTGCTGACGTTACCTGCCCTCTACTGCCTTTGGCGGGGGATGACCGCTCCCCCCTCGATGACTCACCGTCGCCGGTTGGCCTATTTCACGCTGGGCGGGGCCTGGCTGGGAGCGGCGATGTACACCTACCTCTCCAGCCGATTCCTGCCCTTCATCCCGTTGCTCTTCCTCGGCTATTGGCTGCTGCGGGGTCAGGTGCGACGCGAGCATTGGCTGGGGATGGGCCTTTTCTTCGCCGCCTGGGCGCTGGTCTTCGCCCCTCTGGGCCTCTATTATCTGAATCACCCCGACGTTTTTGGACGGCGGGCCGGGCAGGTGCTCAATCTGCCCCTGGCTCTGGCCGGCGACCCGCGGCCCCTCATCACCGACACCTTGCGCACGCTGGGCATGTTCAGCGTGGTGGGCGCCGACACCAGCCGCTACGGGCTGGCCGGTCGCCCGCTCTTCGATCCACTGGGGGCAATTTTTTTCCACGTTGGCCTGATCGTGTCGCTGGCCCGGCTGCGCCGCCCGCCCCGGCAGGCGGCCCCCTACGCCTTTCTGCTCATCTGGTGGCTGGTGATGCTGATCCCCGACTTCATCACCGGTGAGAGTCCCCATTTTTTGCGGACCATCGGTGCTCTGCCGCCAACCTACATCTTTTGGACGTTGGGGATTTTGAGCACAGGGGCGTGGCTGATCTCACATCTGCCGACGGCGCGGCGGCTGGCCCTGCCGGCGCTGGCTCTGTATCTGGCGGTCAGCGGGTGGCTCACCGTCCGCGACTACTTTGGCCGCTGGGCGTCCGACGCCGAGGCACGCGCCATCTACGGCGCCGACTTCACCGAAGTCGCCCGCTACCTGGAGAGCGCCGACCTGGATGGCCCGGTGGTCCTCTCCGCCGGGTACTACCGCGATTGGGATCGTTTCCGGCTCGATTTGCAAATGCATCACGCCCCCCCCTTCATCGTCTGGTTCAACGGGCCGCAGACCTTTTTGCTGCCCCCACCCGGCGCCAACCTGAACCCGGTTTACATCTTCCCCAATTCTGCACCGCCCCATCCCCGTTGGTTGAACTTTTTGCAGCTCGAGACTCAGGAGGCCGAAATCGCCGTCTATCGGCTGCGACCGGGGGCACAGGTTGCCCTCGACACGCCACTAAACGCCGTTGTGGGGGACGATCCTTCTCTTGCGGGGACTGCGACTGCGCCCCTACTGCAACTACGGGGCTATCAGATCGAGGGTGAGGCACGGGCGGGCGAGCCACTGCCTCTGCTGCTCCACTGGCAGCCGTTGCGCGACGTGCCCGGCGATCCCGACTACGCTTTCTTTGCTCAGTTGCGCGACCGGCGCGGCTATGCCTGGGCTCAGGCCGACGCCAACGGCTACGCCGTGGTGGACTGGCAGCCGGGAGTGCAGGTGTTGCAATGGCTTGAGTTGTCCCTGCCCCCGGACCTGCCGCCGCTGGACTACACCCTGGTCGTCGGCCTCGAAGACCGGGGGGCAGGCCGGCCTTTGCCGGTGATGGGCCAAGCGGGGCAACCCGTCGCCACCGCCGTCGAGTTGCGCACCGTCAGGCCGTCTGTCGCTTCCCTCCCCCCCACGCCCGACGAGTTCCCCGTGCCCAACCCCAGCGACGTGGACGTGGCGGGACTCTTCACGCTGCGAGGCTATTCGCTGGACCCCCGCTTTTTGGGACCGGGCGGCTCAACGCACGTAACCCTCTTTTGGCAGGCGCAATCTGCGCCGGGCGACGACTACGCCCTGTCGCTTTGGCTGATCAGTCCTTCGGGCGAGCGGGTTGCGCTGGGGGATCGCCAACCGCTGGACGGCGACTATCCCACCGGTCGCTGGGGGGCGGGCCAATGGGTGCGCGACCGGTTCGACCTGGTCCTTCCCCCCAACTTGCCGGGCGGGTTGTACCAGGTCTTCGCCGGCTGGCGCGATCCGTCCGGGGCGTGGTTGATGGACGGGGCCGAGCCGGGGATTCCGCTGGGAGAGATATTCATCACCGATCAGTGATCTGGACTTTGGCCATTTCGAGAGGTTCCACCCTCCCCCGGCCCCTCCCTGCCAGGGAGGGGTGAGCGTAAAAGTTTTTATGGATGATAGCGGTGGCACGGCCTCTCCCTGCCAGGGAGGGGTGAGCCTTTACAAAAAGGGCTTTCAGCCGGTGGCCAGGCGCAATAAAGCCTCTGGCACCCACAATCGGCCAAACCCCATAAAGGCCAGGACAGTTGAGCCCGCGAAAACCAGCGCACTGGCTGCGATGAGGACCTTGTCGGCGCGGCGATAGGTGAGCTTGCGCACCCAGGTGCGTGGTCCAACCCCAAAGGCACGCAGGTCCATAGCGTCAATAATGTCCTCGGCGCTGACAATGGCGTTGATAGTCACCGGCACCAGCAACGGCGCCAGCCGTCGAATCTGGGCCACAATGCCGCCCGACAGTTTCTCCACCTCATAGCCCCGGGCACGCTGGGCATCCAGGGTGATGCTGAAGTCACGGCCCAGCGTGGGCACAAAGCGAAAGGCCAGGTCCATAGCATAGGCGAACTTGTCGGGCAGCCCCAATCCCCGGAAGGTGACGCCGTAGAGGCTGGGATCCACCGTGTAGGGGATGGTGATGGCCATCGTGGTGATCGCATACATCCGGGTGAGCTGGCTGAGCGCAAAGATGGTCTTCTCAGCGGTGATGTCCAGATGCAGTTGCCACCCGACGATGGGGAGGGAAAGAGGCCCCAGGCGACGGATGAGATGTTCTTCGTGATAAGCTGTCGCCACGCCGCCTCTCCCGGTGAGAAACGTCAGGGTGGTCATAAAGAGGATGATGAAGCTGATGAGGATCCACGCCCGGCGAGTTTCGCGCCAGGTGAGTCTGGCCAGCCCAAATTGGAGCGCTGCCACCCCCAAAAAGAGGAGCATAATGCGCAAATCCCAAAACTGGATGATGGAGAAGAGCATGGCCAGCATGAAGATGATGCGCGCACGGGGGTCCAGGCGCTGGATGATGGTATCTCGTTCGCGATAACGCCAGGCAATCAGCATTTCATCATCTCCGATAGGGGCGGAAACGGATGCCCCTCCCGCATTTTAGTAGGGGCAAGGCATGCCTTGCCCCTGCTGTCTAGCGACCGGTGCGGGCCTGAATGGCCTGGTAGGCAGCCAGCAAGATGGGGGTGAGGATCATCGAGTTGAGAATGTTGGGGCCAGCCGCCGGCGCAAACTCACCGATGATGGCCGTGGCAAAGCTGTAGCCATTCACCCAGATGTCGGAGATGGCGGCAAAGCCAATGCCAATGATGATGCCCAACGTGCCCCACAGATTGATGGCGGCCAGATCCACGCTGACCCGCTCCAGCACAAAGCGGCCAGCGATCACCACCACGCCGCCGACGATGAAGGCCCAGGCCCAGAAGGAGAAGTCCTCGATCTCGCCCGTCCACGGCCCCACCACCCGCGGGTTGAGGAAGACCAGGCCGGCGGCGACGATGATGAGCACGGCCACCAGGCCGGTCAAGAAGTTAAGGCTGCGCTTCTTGTCGGCGAAGAGCATCACCAGGCCGGGGACCAGTCCCATCAACCCGTTGCCCATATCCCACACCGGATACACACCCCAGCCGGTGATGAAGTCGCCCAGGATGTTGCCCACCGCCCCGGTGAAGAAGCCCACCACCGGACCAAAGGCATAGCCAAAGAAGATGGGGATGCAGACGGAGGGGCGCAGCGATACCTGGCTGACGGAGGGCATCGGGATGGTGTTGAAAATGTAGTTGAAAACACCGTACAGGGCTGCACCGATGGCCATATACACCACCTGCCGGGTGCCGACGTCCCAGGCTTCACTGCTCGCCGTGGCGAAGTAAACGACGTAGATGCCGATGATGGCGACGGCAGTGAGCACCATCCAGGCGACCCCTTGAATCTTGTCGCCGCTGGTCAGCAGACTGGCCAGAACCATCAACACCACAAAAGCGACCAGCACCAGAAGCCAGATAAAGGCTCGGTTTTGTGTGATTCTTCCTGTACTCATCTTTACCTCCTCCCTGTGGTAACTTCCGATGGAAAGCAGTGATTTAAGATCGCCCAAACGAACTCTATGTCCCCGTGGCAGGCACGTCCCTCCCCCGGCGTGGCTGCCGCGGACTACCGGGGTGGGCCGGTCGGGAGACCGACCACACTCCAGCAGGTTGACACCTTCGTAGGAGGCAGACCTGTGAGTCTGCCCCAGGGGCGAACACGCGGATTCGCCCCTACCTTCAACTCATTGAAACACACCCAAATTACTTGCCCCTATCTTCCACGTGTTACAACACCGGCGCGCGTGGTTCGGTGCGCGTTGGTTCATCGGCGAGGGCGTGAGCCAGCGCCTCAGCCGGCATAAAACGCCCCGTCTTGGGCAGATACTCCAGGTTGGTCGCCAGCAACGACGTGGGCACCACGCGACATCGCCTCAACAACTCAAAGTCGGCCAGCACCTCGGCCGGCGGCCCATCGGCAGCGATGGTTCCCTGGTGGACGAGGAGCACCCGGTTGGCGTAACACACCGCCAGGTCTACGTCGTGCGTGATGAAAAGAATGGCCTCAAAATCGGGCAACCCCAGGATGGCGTTCATAAAGGCCATGTAGTTCTTGTAGTCCTGTCCGGCCGTCGGCTCGTCCATCACCAAAATCTTGCTGCGCATAGCCAGGATGGCAGCGATGCTGACTCGTTTTTGCTGCCCGAAGCTAAGGCCCAGCGGAGGGTAATCTTCCAGGCCGTTCAGATTCAAAATATCCACGGCTGCGGTCACGTTGCGCTCAATCGCCTCCTGGTCGAACCCCAAATTTTGCGGGCCAAAGGCCAATTCCTCGCGCACCGTCGGCGCAAAGAGCATGTGCGAGGGACTCTGAAAGACGTACCCGACGGTGTGGGCAATTTGCGCCACGCTCAGTTCGCGCGTGTCGGTCCCTTCCAGCAACACCTGGCCCTGTTTGGGTTTGAGCAGGCCGATGGCGTGCTTCACCAGCGTCGTTTTGCCCGCACCGTTGGGACCAAGCACAGCGATGACGTCGCCGGCCTGGATCGAGAGGTTGATGTCTTGCAAAACCGGCGTCTCCGGCTCGTAGGCAAAGAAAACGTCTCGAAACTCCACCAACGGCCTTTCGACCCTTCGACTTCGCTCAGGGCAGGCTTCGCCCGGGGCAGACCCGTTGCGCGCAGCCGCCAGACGGGGCCTCGCGTAGATCGGCGGCGGGTCGTGGCGGGCCTTCTCCAGAATCATCGGGGCCGGCAGTTTCACCTCGTGATAGTCAACCGCCGCTTCCAACCCGGCGGTGGGACCGAAGTAGCGCACCTCGCCCTCGACCATGAAGAGGGAGAGTTCGGGGTTGATCTTCAGCACGTCTTCCACGCGGTGCTCGATGATGACCACCGTCTTGCCCTCGTCGGCCAGTCGCCGGATGAGGGTCAGGGCTTCTTCGGCGCTGGCCGGGTCGAGGCTGGCCAGTGGCTCGTCGAGCAACAGGATGGACGGTCGCATCGCCAGGGTGCCGGCCATCGCCACCTTTTGCTTCTCGCCGCCGGAGAGATAAAAGGTCTCCCGGTTTTTCAGGTGGGCGATGCCCAGGTAGGCCAACGTCTCGTCCACACGGCGCACAATCTCCTCGCGCGGCACACCCAGGTTTTCCAGGCCAAAGGCCACCTCGGTGAAGACGTGAGCGCCCAATATCTGTCGCTCCGGGTCTTGCAGCACCGTGCCGACGATCTGGGAGATGCGCGACAGGGGCATGCCCCCCGTGTCCCCCGGCCCGCCGGGCAGGGTGGGCTGACCGTGGAGGAGCACGCGTCCACTCAACTCTCCTTTGTAGCTGCGAGGGATCAGGCCGTTGATGCAGCGGATGAGAGTCGTTTTGCCGCAACCGCTGGCCCCGGCGACGAGCAAAATTTTGCCGGCCTCCAGCTCAAAGGATACGTCCCGGATGGCGGGGTCATCCCGGTCACGATAGCGAAACGAGAGATTTTCGACGACCAGTGGCAGGGCCTCAGTTGATGGCACGGTCACACCTCTTGCTGGAGACAATCGATTGGGGGCAATTATACCACAAATTGCAACCTTCGACACCTCCCCTCCAGGCAGTGCCTCGAGTGTCACACCAGCGCCAGCAGGCCCGCCAATCCCACCAGCGCGATGGCGGCACAGGTCTGCGGGATGCCGAGCACCGGGACGAGGAGCACAGCGCCCAGCAGTGCTCCCAGGCAACCCCCCACCAGGTCCGCCCCGTAGAGCATGCCCGCCACGCGACCGGGGCTGCCCCGAACGAGGGCCACCGCCAGCGGGAAGGCCATCCCCGTGAGGTAGCCCGCCAACAGCGCCAGCAGCGGGAACACCAGCGTCGGCGCGGGGAGGGGCAACGAGAGGATGAACGGAAAGAGGCCGCTGTAGACGGCGACGCCCCCCTGAACGGCGATCAACGTCCATCTGGCTCTCCGCTCGTCTTCCCAGCGCGCCAGCAAGCGGTTACTCGCTGCGCTCCCCAGGGCCAGCCCGGCCATAAAGGCCGTCACAATCAGGCTGACCTGGGCGTAGATGGTGCCGTGCTGCACCTGGAAGGCGAAGAGGATCAGCACCGCCAGCATCATCTGCGCCAGCCCGATGCCGGCAACGGCCAGCGGGATAGCCCACGAGCGTCGCCAGCGGACCAACACCACGACCAGGGCCAGCGGCGCAGCCACCCATCCCAGGTTGACCAGACTCGCGTTTTCAAAGATCCCGCGCAGGTTGGGGTAGAAGCGCGAAAGCCACAGCGCCAGGTCGTAGTAGTAGCAGATGGGCGTCAGGTCCCGGTTGAGCCGCACTCCGGCTGTCGCCTCCAGTTCCCGACGCACCTCCGCGAAGCGGTCGGTGGTGAAGATATATTCGATGTAGCCCGGCGTCAGCCAGCGGGTCTCGACGCCCCGTTCCGCCAGCCGCCCTGCCAGGACAGCCGGGTCTGCCTCCAGGGGCGCATCGGAAGCAAGGAAAAAGTTGTGCTCGCCGGGGAGCACCAGCACCTCCGGAAAGACTGTCCGCAGCGTGTGGTACACACTGCCGTTGCGCCGCGCCAGCTCCGGGCTCCAGTAGTTCTCCGCCGATGGCAGCCCCAGCGCGAAGACGCCGCCGGGGTCGAGGATGGCCCGCACCTCCGCGAAGAATTCACGGGTGTAAAAGCGATTCAGCGCGCCCGTCGCCGGCTCAGGCAGGTCGAGGATGACGGCGTCGAACAACCCAGGTGAACCCTCGGAGGGGCGATGGGCCATCCCTTCGATGGGCTCAGGGCCCCGCTTGACGTACAGCCGGCCGTCGGTGAGGATCAGCCTGACACGAGGATCATCCAGAACGGCGGCGTCCGCCGGGGGCAGATAGGTCCGGGCTGCTTCGATCAGCAGTGGATCAAGTTCGACGTAAGTGACGCGGTCAACAGGGTGCTTGAGGATTTCGCGCAGGTCGCCGGCCACCCCGCCGCCGATGAGCAAGACGCGGCGCGGGTCAGGATGGGCCAGCAGCGGGAAGTGGACCACTTCCTCGGGGAACGTCCCCTGAGTTTCGAAAGCCAGCAGGCCATTCTCGAAGAAGATGCGCTGCCCGTCGCGGGCCTGGATGGTGAGGCGGCCATAGGGTGAATCGGCAGCAAACGCCAGGTCGGTCCACTGCCAGCGGAGGGTGGCATTATGAAGGGAGTGGCCCAGGTAGAAGGAGCCGAGGAGCAGAAAAACAAGGAAGCAGAGAAGCAGCAGGTGGGAGAGTCGGGAAGAGCGAAGACGCGAGGGGAGCCAGAAGCTTGCGGCAATGACCAGATTCACCGAAGCCACCAGCAACGCAGTCTGGAAAGGATCGAGCCAGCGGATGAGGAGAAAACTGAAGAGCGCCCCGCCACCGACAGCGCCGACGCTCTCCCACACGTAGGCCTGGCCCGCCGTCCCCCCTCCCTCGACGGTCAGCCGCGCCCCCAGCGTGAACAAAAAGCCCCCCAGCAGACACAGGGGAGCCAGAATCGCCACCACTGCCCCCACCATCGTCCCAAACTCCACGAAAGCCCCCGGCGTGACTCCCAACAGCGTTCGCGCGTCGCGCACAAGGGCGATCTGGGCCAGGAACAGGACCGCAGCGAGGATCAGCCCGGCCGCGAAGGCCCCCGCTCCCCGCTGCCGGAAAGTCGCCAGCCGAGCCAGCCCCCACGCACCGACCGCCACCCAGGCCAGCCAGGCTGCCAGCACCAGCCCAAAGAGCAGTTCGTTGCCGTAGAAGGTGGCGATCAATTCGCGCATCAGCACGATCTGGGCAATGGTCGAGGTGAAGCCAACGGCAGCGAGTGGGACTCTCATATCGTCCGTTACACCTTCCCCACAGCGATGATGTAGAGCGCCGCTTCCTCCACGCCATCCAGCCCCAGCAGGTCGTTGAGCTGGTCGTCCAAAAAAGCGCCGACGGCGCAGGCCCCCAGCCCCATCGAGGTGGCCGCCAGGTAAAGATTCTGCCCGATGTGCCCCGCCTCCAGCAACACGTAGCGGTAGGTCCGCTCACGATACTTCCAGCGCGTGCGTTGGAAAATAGCCGACAGAACGAAGCAAACGCCGGCCTGCCCCAACATCTCCTGGCCGATCCCGGCCACCGTTATCGCCGCCCGCAGGTTTCCGGTCCGCAGTTGCTCCAGGGCGTGCCCGGCCACGGCGTAATGGTAGACCCCTGGCTCCAACCCGGCGACGTTGTGCGCCACTGCGTAGGTTTCGATGGGGTAGAGAGCGCCCGCCGATGGGGCAGCGCGGAACCCCCGGCGTTGGTCGGTGATGCCTTGAGCCGCGTGCAACAGGCGCGATAGTTCCACCAGCGACAGTGGCTCGCTGGTGTAGTCTCGGATGGAGCGACGCGCCTCAATCGCCCCCTCCAGACTCAACCCGTAGTAGCCGTGAGGGTCGGGGAGGGAGATTCGTTTGGCGTTGGGGTAGGTTTTGTAGCCCGCCGGCCGTCCACCCCAGTCGAGCAACGCACCCAGGGCCAGCGAGTAGCCGGGCGTGCTCCATCGATGGTAGAGCGCGCCGAGGTCGCCGGCCTCGTCGGGGAGCGTCACCGGCCGCCGGCCCGGGACGAGCCACCCCAGCGCGAAGCCCCCGGCGGCCGCCAGGGCAGAGACCAGGAACCCGCGCCGCCCCATCCGCTGCTGCGGCACGTGCCCGGGTTGCGGCAACGACTCCCGCCTCAGGGGACGCCTGAACCTTCGCCGCAGATAGGCTGTGATCCGTCCCCAATTGAGGGCCAGGTGCAACACGGTCAGCGCGGCGCAAGCGTAGCCGGCGTAACGGTGCAGGAAGAATTGGGGGAAGCCGAACAGGTCCATCACCAGGCCGGTGGTCGCCACGTAGAGACCACTCAAGAGCATGCCGGCGATGATCAGGTAGTCCAAATCTTTCCGCTTCATTTCGCCCCCCTCACTCTTCCCCAAACACTGTCGCTGTAAACGCATAGAGCGTTGGCCGGTTGGCCCAGCAATCGCGTGGGAGACCAGCCTTGAGGCACAGATTCTCCAAGAACTCCTTCCGGTCCCAGCCCCGCTCGACCGGCACCTGGGGTAGCAACACCCCCTCGTGCCCCGATTTGACGAGCACCAGTCCGTGAACCCCGATCTCGATCTGCTGGACGTCGGTGATGCGACGCAGCGGCGAGAGGACGGAGATTTCGATGGCCACTTCGTCCAGCTCTTCGGTCGTCAGCGGAGGGAAGCGCGCGTCGGAGGTGGCGGCGGCGACGGCCATCTCCTGCACGACCCGATACAGGGGCGTGTCCGCCCACAGGTGGCCGACACAACCCCGTAAGTCCGCCCCGAGTCCCGTCGAAGGGTTGCCGCCCTTCTTCAGGGTGACGAAAGCCCCCGAGCGGCGGACCAGGACCGGGTCGTCCGTCTCATAGTTGGGGATACGTCCCGTCGCCAGATATTGGGCGATGGTTGTGCGGGCCAACTTGAGCAACTCCCCCCGGCGCGCCTCCGTCAGGTCAGGTGGCTCGTAGTGCCAAAACATCACCGCCCCGTAGCCCACGACGCGCTCCGGGTCGCCGTAGGGGGAGTCGGCGGAGTTGGCGTAACGCAGGACGGTGACGGTGTCGGCTCCCAGGCCGGCCGCAACCCGCATCGTCACCAGGATGGGACCTTCGCCACAGGCGCAGGTGACGAGACCGGGCACGCCCATCGCCATCGAGGCAGCCATAGTGGCCCGCACGGTCGCCGGGTCGCCGGATTCGATGGCCGCCAGCGTCGCCCCGTCCACCTGCACCGCGTCCTCCCGTCGAGGGTAGTGGGAAAGGTCAGAGGAGGCGATCACCACCGCCCGCCGACCCGGGAGTACGGAGAGCAGCGCGTCGGCCAACGCTGCCACCGTCTCCTCGTCGTCGGCGCCCATCAGCACCGGCACAATGCGGCAACGGGGGCAGACCCGCCGGAGGAAGGGGAGTTCGATCTCGATGGGGTGCTCCCCCTCGTGGGCGGCGGGGTCAAAGGTGATGCGGGGGTCGGCGGCGACGAGTGCCTCCGCCAGTTCCACGTCCACCGGCACTACCCCCAACGGCGTTTCAAAACCGCCCTCGGCCCAGACGGAGATGGGACGTGAGAGAGGTGGCTGATGGTCGGCGGCGACGATGACGGCAACCTCGCAGTCCCCTCCTTCCAGTTGCTTGAAGCCATAAGCAGCCACCGGCCCGGAGTAGACGTAGCCAGCGTGGGGGACGACGAGGGCGATGGGCTCCCCATCCACCGGTTTGACCGCTCCCAGGAAGCCATCCACCATCGCTGCCAGTTCGTCGGGGTCGCCGGGATACCAGGAGCCGGCAACGGCGGCGGGCCGGACCCGGCCAGGGGGCACGGTCGGAGAAAACGGCGCAGTTGGGGTTGGGGTTGCAGGTGCAGCCGCCGGCGCGGCACAGGCGGGGAGGAGCAAGGCCAATAGAAACAGGATCAGCAATTTGGGGTAATGGACTCCAGATTCCATCACGTCGGCACCCCCTCATCCCCCCAGCCCCCTTCTCCCCCGCTCGGCGGGGGAGAAGGGGGAGAAAAGATTTTTGGTGTGGTTTTGGGCGGCTTCGCCGCCCAAAACCACACCGTTCCTCCTTTTATTATTGATCCGGCGGTCCGGGCGGCACCTCCACCGGTTGACCCTGGGGCTCGCCGGGCCACCAGACACCGGGGATAGGCTCGCCACAATAGGCACAGACCCCGTCCCGCAGGTGATACTCCCGCACCGTGAACCCCTGCCGCACGATGATCGGCCGGCCGCAGGCAGGGCAATAGGTGTTGTTGCCCGGATGACCCGGCACGTTGCCCACGTAGGCGAAACGGACCCCCTCCTCCAGCGCAATCTCCCGTGCCCGCTCCAGCCTCTCCACCGGTGTCGGCGGCAGGTTGGTCAATTTGTACTGAGGATAGAAGCGGCTGAAGTGGAGCGGCACGTCTGGGCTTAGCTCCTGCGCCACCCAGCGGGCCAGGGCTCGCAATTGCTCCAGGCTGTCGTTCAGCGTCGGCACCACCAGGTTGACGATCTCCAGGTGGGTGCCGCTTTCGTAAATGGTGCGGATTGCCTCCAGCACCGGCCCCAGTTCGGCCCCGCACACCTCCCGGTAGAATCCCTCGTCGTACCCCTTCAGGTCAATCTTGATGGCGTCCACCGCCGCGCATAATTCCCGCAAGGGGTCGGGATTGATGAACCCGGCCGAGATGACGACACTGCGCAGCCCGGCCTCCCGCGCCAGCCGTGCCGTCGCCAGCATATACTCGTAGAAGATGGTCGGTTCCGAATAGGTATAGGCGACGACCGGCGCTTGAGATCTCTGCGCGTAGTAGACCACGCTCTCCGGCGGGAGGTCCATATTTTCAGTTTGCTCCGGCGGGACCTGGGAGATGGCCCAATTCTGGCAGTAGAGACAGCGCAGGTTGCAGCCGGCGGTCGCCAGAGAGAAAGCAGCGGCGGTGGGGAGGAAGTGATAAAAAGGCTTCTTTTCGATGGGGTCCACGTGGACGGCGCAGGGGTTGCCGTAGACCATCGAATACAGCCGGCCGTCCCGGTTTTCCCGCACCCGACACGTGCCCCGCTCCCCGTCGGCGATGATGCAGCGATGGGGACATAGGCTGCACTGGACGTAAGTGCCGGTGTGGGGGACGTGGCAATAGGAAACAGGCAATGGCTCCTCTGGGGTGGTATGGCAGGCGTTGCAGTTGAGCGAACCTTCGCTGGCAAAGGAGGCATAGTAGCGGGCCTCGACCGACCAGGGGCCGGGAGGTTCGGCAGACAGAACCCGGTCCACACCTTTTGGATTCCACTCCCACCAGCGATTGCCGCTCAAGCCGGCAGCCGCTCCCACACCACAGGCGATCAACGCCCCGGCCCCGCGCAGAAATCGTCGTCGTGTGATCTTGCTCATCTCACACCTCCCCGACTCACCCTTCCGCGGGTTCATACGCTTACAGTTACGCAGTGACCATTTCACCAGACTTCGGACCTAATTTGGGCCAAAATTAGGTCCGAAGTCTCAAGCGCGTAAGTCCTACCGCTCATTTGCTCCTGTATCAGAAACTGTGCAGGCTCTCCAGGCGCACTGTTCGCACCAGCCAGGGTACGCCGACGAAGGTGAAAAGCACCACCCCGAAACCGAGCACCACCAGCCCGGCCAGCCGCCGACCGCGCCAACCGTGCAACGCCCGCACGTGCAGGACCATAAGATACCACAGCCAGGTGACCAACGCCCAGGTCTCTTTGGGGTCCCAACCCCAGTAGCGGCCCCAGGCGTTCTGCGCCCAGATGGCGCCGGTGAGGATGCCCAGTGTCAGCCAGGGAAAGCCCAGCGCCACGGCCCGCTCCATCGTACGGTCCACCTCTCCCGTGAGCAACGGCTCTCCCTGCTCGTTCCCACCCGGCGAAGTTCGCCGTACCAGCCGCACCAACCCCAGCCCGGCCGCCACGCCGAAGGCCCCATACCCCACCAGTGTGCTCAGCACGTGGATTTGCAGCCAGGCCGAACGCAGGGCCGGGAGGAGCGGCACGACGGCCCGTTCGTCGGGGGGGCGGACGAGGGCGTAAGTCGCCACCAGCAGGGCGACCGCCAGCACAGGGACTCCCGCCCGTCGCCGGCGCCAACTCGTCTCCAGCAACAGGTAGACCGCGACGATGGTCCAGACCAGGCAGAGGGCGACCTCGTAGCGGTTGGTCAGCGGCCAGTGACCGGCCATCAACCCGCGCCGGACGAGTCCCGCCGTCAGCAGCCCCCAACCGACGACTGCCGCCCCCGTCGCCCCCCGGCCCACCCAGGGTTTGCCGGTCCTCGCGTGCCCAACGTAGACCAGCGTGGCAACCCACAACAGGGCGTAGGCCAGCCCGATCAGCATGGCGGCCCCCCTCGATCCTTCACCTGTTGCAGTATTTCACGCTCCGTCCGGTAGCTGGCCTGCTTGATGGCCTCGTCTATCGGGAACCAGCGCACGTCCTCGACCTCGAAATCGTGTCGGGCGGTGTCGCCGCCCCGGCAGGCCATCAGGTAGAAGTAGACCTTCTTGTGATAACGCACCTTCTGCCCATCTTCGTCCCACCAATACCAATACTCGATGGGCTTCAGTCGCTCGAGGACCTCGACTTCCAACCCTGTCTCCTCGCGCACCTCGCGCAGCGCCGTCTCCTCCAGCGACTCCCCTTCTTCCACCAACCCCTTGGGCAGTCCCCAGCGCTCGCCCCCCTGGGTGGCGATGAGTGCGACCTCAAGCTGCCCTGCCGGGCTGCGGCGGCAAACCACGCCACCGGCAGAAAGTTGAAAGCGTGTGGTCAATCCGAGTCCTCCTCCCCAGGGTATAATTCAGGTTAAACTTCCGAAGTCTCTCCTGGCCTGCCGCTCAGGGCAGGCAAGGCTTCGGAAGTTTCTTCCTTCCCGGCCTCTGCCAATCGCCGGAGTTCTTCCGCCAGCCCCGCGAACTCGCGCCCGAAGTCGCCGGCCCACCGTTCGACCCGACCGGCCAGGCACAGTATTCCGTCCGGCTCAATCCGGGCATGAATCCAGCAATGAGGGAAGTTGAAGCTCACGGTCAGCCCCAACAGCAGTAGAAACCCGGCCACAACGACCAGGCCATAGCCCGGATCGCGCACGGCTACCAGAGTGACGCGATAGCCACCCTCCCTCTGCTCGTAGCCGCTCAGATAAAACCCGACGCCGCCGTAATTCAGTGGCTCGTTGACTTGCACGCCTCGGTGGGCCACCTCTCGATCCCCCTCGATGAGGGTCACTTCGGCATTATAGGCCGCGACGCTCCCATCGGGGTGGCGCGCGATGGTGAACCCTTCGTTGCGCAACGTCAGCCGGCTCTCGTGCCCGACCTCGACCGTCTCACCCGGCTCGATGGTCAACGTCTCTCGCCAACCGTATCCACTGCTCAGGATCGCCCCCAGAAGCAGAAGCAACACCGCCAGATGGGTGACCAGCGTCGCCAGAGGGGCCAGCCGGTTGCGGTCCCCCCGCAGGTAGACGATACTGCCGGCGGTTTCGGACCGCACACAGAAGCCCTGCCCTGCCAGAGCTTCGCGCACGACGCGAGGGGACGGCGCGGTCAGCCTGGCGGTGAGGGGCGCAACGTCGAAGATGGCATCGGGGGGGCGCGCCGGCCGGTGGAAGGTCTGCCGCCACACGCCCCGCCAGCGGTCGAGGGTGCACACCAGTGTAGCCACCGCCAGCAGCGTCAGGGGGGCCAGGAAAGCCGGGGAATGAAACCAGCGGAAGACCCCGACCGCAGCCAGCAGAGCCGTCAGCGGCCCGAATCTCGCCCGCACACCCGCCTCCCAACGCGCCAGCCGCTCGGCGTCAGCGGCGACCGTCGCCGGCGCCGACTGGGGGAAGCAGGAGCCCAGGGCAGCCAGCAGCAAAACGATGGCGATGAGAAGGACAGCCACGTTCAGCCGGGCCAGAAAGTGCCACGTCCATTTGAGGGCGCTCTGCGCCGTCGGACGCCCGCGCTTTTCACGCATCGGATACACAACAAATGCCGCCTGTTTTGACCAGGCGGCACGTTGGCAGCGGGATAGCGGCATAATCCCGGTTAGGTGCTCGTCCCACCTGGTCCGGGCAATCTTTCTCGCATATACTGAGGGTGTTAGCCACCACCACATTATATCACTTCAAGCTCTCGCTGGCAATCAATTGAGTCTGGCTAAAATCTGTGGAAGGTAGTAGCGACTTCAGTCGCCAGGAACGACTGAAGTCGTCACTACCCATAAATTTTAGCCACACTCCAATCAATTCACGTTGGTGGCAGGGCTTTTCAACGTTCTAGCCAGCGCGAGCAAGGTGACAGTCACCTTGCTCGGCATGACACGCTGGCAAAAACGGCAAGAAGTGGTTGTCACGTGCCTTCCTCTCGCCAAAAGATCGGAGGTGACTGTCGCCTGGGTTAATTCTTTGAAAAGCCCCGCGTTGGTGGCCCATTCGGGTGGGGTGCATTTCAATTCTATGGCACAAAATCCGCCATAAAACTGAAATGCGCCCTAGCCCATAGGGCAATCGCATCTTAATTTTATACCAATTGCGTATTGAAAGGCTGTATTTTCTGCCCGCGCCGG
>JAJRXB010000355.1 GCA_024276515.1 Chloroflexota bacterium | reverse complement strand
GGCTGCCTCGGCAAGAATCGGTCCCAGAAACCTTCGCAAGGCTTATCCCAGACCCTCTCCGAGCACAAGGTGAATATAGTTACCGCTTCCCACAGAGAGCCGACAGATAAGCATAATCTTGCCTCTACAGCATACACCAAGAGGCCAGAGCTTGTCAAGCACACCATCATCCCAATCCCTTGCCATTCTTTCCATCGGGTGTTACAATGCCCCACAAAAGAAATGGGGGCGTCTCAAATGAGTTGAGGCGCGGTCGGGAGACCGGCCCCAGCCGTAGGCAGGTGTCCCGCCCGGTGTTGGCTCGGCCCACGCCGGTTGACCTGCGCGCCCCGCCGGGGGACAGGTCCCTTTTGACGAGAGGAACTCCATTATGATACCAGCTCGCCGGATTTTTGCCATCCCCCGAAGGGGCACCGCTCGCGCCGACGCCCGTCCTTCTGAGGGCACGGACGGTGGGGCAGGTGTGGTCCAGGTCTTGCTGGTCCTGGTCCTGCTCGTCGCGGCCCTGGCGTGCGGTGTGCCCACCCCGCCGTCGCCCACGGCCACGCTTCCTCCCACCGCTCCGGCCGCTGGCGAACTGCTGACGGTGCTGTTCCTCGACGTGGGGCAGGGCGACGCCACCCTCATCCGCTCGCCTGGGGGACAAACGATGCTCATCGACGGGGGCAACGGTGCCTCGGACGCCGACGACGTGATCTTGCCGGCCCTGCAGGCCTGGGGCAGCGACCGGCTGGACGTGATGGTCATCACCCACCCGGACCAGGATCACATCGGCGGGTTGTCGCGCGTGATCGAGCTGGTGCCGGTGGGAAAGGTGGTGCTGACCGGACAGGTACACACCACCCAAACCTACGAGCGACTGTTGATCGCCATCCGCGACAACGAGCTGCCGGCCGTCCGGGCGCGGGGCGAAACGTCGCTGGACTTCGACCCGGCGCTGACCACGTCCATCCTCGGCCCCACCGATGCGCTGGTGGAGAGCGACGACACCAACAACGCCTCAATCGTCGTCCGCATGACGTATGGGGCAATCACCTTTCTTTTCACCGGCGACGCGGAGGAAACAGAAGAGACGGTCATCCTGCGGGACGGCGCAGACGTGCAGGCCCAGGTCCTCAAAGTGGGACACCACGGCAGCCGCAGCAGCACGTCGCCGGATTGGCTGCAAGCCGTGTCGCCGGAGGTGGGGATCATTTCGGTGGGAGAAGATAACCCATACGGACACCCGCACCCGGAGGTTTTGGACCTGCTCTCGCAATTTGGGGTCAGGGTATACCGCACCGACCGGCAGGGGACGATTACCGTCGTGACCGACGGCACGAGCTATCAGGTATCCACGGAGCGAGACGATGAGTGACGAGACGGTGCGCGGAGTCATTGACCGATTCGAAGAGGATTACGCCGTCGTGGTGCTGGACGACGGGCAACAGATCAACTGGCCGCGCTCGATCCTGCCGGCCGACGTCCGACCGGGGATGGCCGTCGTGTTGGACCTGGCACTCGTCGCCGGGCCTCCCGAAGGGGAAGGCGACGTGGTCCCCTTTGGGGAGACGGGGAGTGGCTGGCAGGGCGAGCTGACGACGGAAGAAGGGCGCTGGGTGGTCCGGCTGGCCGATGGTCAGGAACTTCATTGGCCCATCACGATGACCGCGATGGCTCAACCGGGCAGCCGGGTCAACCTGCAATTGCAGGTCGACGCCGAAGACACCGAGGCCCGGCGCAAGCGAGTGAGCGACCTGCTCGATGACATCTTTGGGACAAAGTAAGAGAAGAGGAGAACCTTAATGCAAGCACCACCCGAACACCTGGGTTCTTTTTACCTGGGCGCCGAATACGATCTGAAAACAGGTCAACGCACCAACGACGCCATCAACTACGATGCCCGAGACCTGACCACCCACGCCGTGTGCGTCGGCATGACCGGCAGCGGCAAAACCGGGCTGTGCATCGGCCTGCTGGAAGAGGCCGCCATCGACCGGGTGCCGGCCATTTTGATTGACCCCAAAGGCGACATCACCAACCTGCTGCTCCAGTTCCCCGAATTGCGAGCGGAAGACTTTCAACCCTGGGTCAACCCCGACGACGCTCGACGCAAGGGCAAAAGCGTGGAGGAGTACGCCGGGTTCATCGCCGACCTGTGGCGCAATGGGCTGGCCGACTGGGGGATCAGCCCCGACCGGATTCGTCAGTTGCGGGAAGCGGCCGATTTTACCATCTACACCCCCGGCTCCGACGCTGGCCTGCCCATCAGCATCCTCAGCAGCCTGGATGCCCCAGGTCTGGACTTCGACGAGTACGCCGAAGCCATCCGAGAGCGCATCGGCGGCACGGTGGTAGCTCTGCTGGGACTGGTGGGCATCCACGCCGATCCCATCCGCAGTCGGGAGGCCATTCTGCTCTCCTCCATCTTCGAACACTTCTGGCGTCGAAACCAGGACCTGGATCTGGCAAAATTGATTACCTCCATCCAAAACCCGCCGGTGCGACAACTGGGCGTCTTTGACGTAGACACCTTCTATCCCCAAAAGGACCGTTTCGAACTGGCGATGGCCTTCAACAACCTGATGGCCGCGCCCACCTTCCAAAGCTGGCTGGAAGGCGAGCCGCTGGACATAGATAGCTTGCTCTACACCGAGGACGGCAAACCCCGTCACAGCATTTTCTACATTGCCCACCTCTCCGACAGCGAGCGCATGTTCTTCGTGACCCTGCTGCTGGAAAATGTGCTGACGTGGATGCGTCGCCAGGCCGGCACCACCAGCCTGCGGGCTTTGCTCTACCTCGACGAGGTCTTTGGTTTCTTCCCGCCCACGGCCGAGCCTCCCTCCAAGCGACCGTTGCTGACGCTGTTAAAACAGGCCCGCGCCTTTGGCCTGGGCGTGGTGCTGGTCACCCAAAACCCGGTAGACATCGACTACAAGGGTCTGACCAACGCCGGCACCTGGTTCATCGGCAAGCTGCAAGCCGAGCGAGACAAAGACCGGGTGTTGCAAGGTCTGAAAGGCGCTATCGCCGAGGCCGGCGGCAGCAGCGAAAGAGTGGATTACGACACGCTGATCAGCCAGCTCGGCAGTCGAGTCTTTCTGATGCACAACGTCCACGAAGACCGGCCGGTGATCTTCCACACCCGCTGGGCTATGAGCTATCTGCGTGGCCCACTGACAAGACCCCAGGTTCGGCAACTGATGAAAGGACGGAAGGAGACGGTCGAGGCCAGGGAACCCGCCATCGCCCGGACACAGCCCCAGAAACCTTCCGTCGCCGTCTCACGACCCCCGTCTCCCACCGGCCCGGCGGGTTTTTCGGCAAACCCGC
Organism: Chloroflexota bacterium; assembly: GCA_024276515.1. GTDB lineage: Bacteria > Chloroflexota > Anaerolineae > 4572-78 > NAK82 > JAJRXB01. Next base: position 7,400 of record JAJRXB010000355.1, on the reverse strand, counting down.
CGGCACTGGACCCATCGGTCCCCCAAACCTTCCTGCCGGTAGCACTCAGCGAGCAGGCGGCAATCCGCCAGTTGACCCAGGAAATGGGACGGAGCCTGGACGTGGAGAGGACGCAGTTGGTGTACGAGCCGGCGATTGTGGGCAGGGCCACGGTCCGTTTTGTGGATCGCAAGCGCGAGATCGACGAGCGGGTGGAAAAAATTCTGCTGGCCCCGGCCGCCGAGGATCTGGGCGGCGTGAGTTGGGAAGATGCCGAAACATTGCCCATTGAGATAAGCGATCTGGCCAGCAAACCGGAGCGGGTTGGCGCCGACCAGGGGCCTTTCTTTGCGCCGCCACCCGAACAAGCCAACAGCGCCCGCGAACTCAAAAGCATCGGCAAAGACCTGGCCGACTGGCTGTATTACAACAGCCGCCTGCCCCTGATGGTCCATCCTGAATTGAAGGTCTTTCAACGTCCCGGCGAGCGCGAGCGGATGTTCAAAATCCGTCTGCGCCAGGCCGCCCGGGAACGGCGGGACGCAGAAGTGGATGCACTGACGGAGAAATACGATGCCCGGATCGAAAAGCTGGAGGCCAAACTGCGCAAAAAAGAACGGGAACTGGCCGCCGACGAGGCAGATTACGAGGCCCGCAAACGGGAGGAACTGATCGGCGCCGGCGAGACCGTCCTCGGCTTTCTCATGGGTCGACGCCGCTCGGTGAGCCGGATTGCCAGCAAGCGACGCATGACCAGCAAAGCCAAATTAGAGGTCGAGGAAACGAAAGAGGAGATCACCGACCTCCGGGAAGAAATCGCCGAACTGGAGGCAGAACTGAAAGAGGCGGTGGACGAAATCAGCCGTCAATGGGAGGACGTGCTGGACGGGTTGACCACCGAAGAGATCAAACCCCGGCGCACCGACGTAGACGTGCGACTGGTCGCGCTGGCCTGGCGGCCCTTCTGGCTCGTCACCTACCGCGACAGAGGCGATACCCGCACGGCGACCATCCCCGCCTACCCCCAACCGGAGGCCACGTAACCCCTCCGCTTATATTGGCATAGCAGCAGTAGGGGCGAGGCATTCCGAGGAGCCACCCCGTCGGGCAAATTGTTTCGGCCCATCGCAGGGAATCAGGGCTCCAGAGGCACCATGTCGGGAATGCCTCGCCCCTACTGTATTCCAATGTGAGCGTCTCGGAAAATCGGCGAAGAACGTGAACAGTAAGCGTTCACCCCCTCCCCCACCGGGGGGGAGGGCTGGGGTGGGGGTGGAGGGGGCGCCAGAGAAACACCCTGCATCCGGGACGGAATCTCTCTCCGGGCGAGATACCACCCTCCCCCGACCCCTCCCTGTCAGGGAGGGGTGAACGCTTACAGTGAACATTTGCTCAGTAGGGGCGAGGCATTCCGAGGAGCCACCCCGTCGGGCAAATTGTTTCGGCCCATCGCAGGGAACCAGGGCTCCAGAGGCAGCATGTCGGGAATGCCTCGCCCCTACTGTATTCCAATGTGAGCAATCTCAATAACAGGACTTACGCAGTTGGTGAGATCGAAAACCCAATAAGACCTCACAGGTTTCCACAGGCTCTCCGAAGCGTGAAAATGTGCCCGTTTGGGTATGAATTTATCTACCAGGCGCTGTTCAAAAACCTGTGAGGTCTTAAGTGCGTAACTCCTGTCAATAAAGCTTAAACATCAGGGGCAGATACACCATTTTGTCGGTGCCCAGCAAAGCGAAGGTGGTGAAATGGTCCGTGTAGCCTATAATGCGTTGCCCATTGGGGTCTACGACTGTGGTCAGCCCGCTGGTCACCCACTCGGTGCCGTCGAGCCAATAAAAATAGATGTTGTCGCCGCGCACGAGGTAGCTCTGGGGATAGGGAACAGAAAACGAAATTGGGGTGCTAAAGCGCGTAACCGGCTTTCCCCCTTGCGTGGCGCTGAATTCAAAAAAGCGACCGACGCTGGTTTTGTCGCCTGTGGGGTTAACCGTCCCTGCCACGTAGGTTACTACTGTGGATTGGGTTATTGCCCCTGATGGAAAGACCACCCACACCCCGTCATTGGTCGTATAGCTCTTGCCTTCGACCGGGACCGTCGTCGTCACCGGCGGGCTGGTCGGCGTAAAGACGGGCGAAACAGGGCTGGTGAAAAGATTGGCCTTAGCTGGTTGAGTCAGATAGAACGCTACCAGGCAAGAAGCAAAAGCAATTGCCGCTAGATGCCACAGCCTACGCATAGGCGACTCCTTAGAGGGGGAATGGTGTCCGTTACCGGCTACTATTGTAGCACCTTATGTGCCGGGAACTGTCAAGGCATCGTAAAAACAGTGTGAATTTAGCGCAAATTCCCAACATAAGACTTCGGAAGTCTCAAAGGCATTCTCTCCGATAGCCTCTGATGCGATTCCGAGTTTGTTTTGCCTGCGAAATGCTCAACGGGAGACTTCCGAAGTCTGATAGGTAGTTACCAACCCCATTTGAAAACTCGTATGAAAAGATATGCGAGATTCAAACGAGAATCACACCTTGATATGATATACTGAGGTCACACCAACTTCAGGATCCTGCACCATGAGCAGACCTCTCCGACTTGTAATTCTCGACGAGAATGCTGAGGTGGCAAAGCGACTTGCCGATTCCCTCAGCGCCGACGAGGTGGTCGTTTATTGCGCCACCGACCCGAGCGAAGCGCGTCACCTCATCTCCCTGCTGCACCACGACGTTTTGTTGGTTGACGTCGAAACGCTCATCCGCACCCCGTTTTACCCCTTGCCAAAATTCCGTCAGGCGAATCCAAAGATCAAAATCGTGGGCATCTCCCGTGGTCGGCGAGGGGATACCGGGCTGCTTTTGGAGTTACTCGACCTGGACGCTTACGTGCGCGAACCGGTGACTCCAGAGTCGCTCATCGTCTCTTTGCCCGATATTGCCAGCCGCTATCTGACGATGCCTCGCAGCAGCCACGTGCAACCACAACCGTGACGGACAGCCTCCCCAGAAATAACATCTATTTGAAAATAACCGGCAAAAAGGTGGGAATGCCCTTCACCGTCGCCAGCGCGCCCAGGGGTGTGGTGTTCCCCAGACCGTCGTCCAGGGTGACACGGTTCTCCAGCACGAAACCAGAGGGCACGTCGGTGATGAGGGCTGTGTAGGTCAGCAATGCCGTCTCCCCCACCGAAACGGACACCGTCCAGGTGACAACCCGACCATCGGTTTGGAAAGTGCCGGCCCCGGCCTGCAGGGTGTTGGAGACCAGAGTCAGTTCTCCCGGCAGGGCATTGGTGGCGGTGACGACCCCATCCACGACGCCGGTGTTGCGCGCCTGGAGCGTGTAGGTCAGGGTGCTCCCTATTTCGCCAACGGTAGGCGTGACGACGAAGGCAGAACTCGAAAAGAGGGGCATGTTGACGGGCGTGGCCGCGATGCGGTCGAACTCGATAGAATGGCTGTCATACCCCATCCACACGGTGTGGCTGACCACGTGCCCCACAGGCAAAGGGCCGTTGATGGCGGCCTGGTAGGTAAAGGTGAGGCTCTGCCCTCCCGTCAGTGACCCCGACCAAACGAAGGCCGATTGCCCGGCGTCCCAACTCGCGCCGCCGGTGACGCTGCCCGGAATGGGGGTCAGGTCGCCGGTGAAGGTGGCGGTGAAATAGGCCGTCGGCATGGCCTGCCAGCCGTCGTTGCGCAAAACGAGGGTGTAGGTGAGGGTGTCGGTGTCCCGGGCCAGCGACTTGTCGGCGCCGACGGTCGAGCTACCCAGCCAGCTCAGCCAGCCGACCACCCGCCCCATCAGGCGGGCGTTGGCCGCATCGGGCAGACCATCCGGGTTGAAGGCGAAGAAAGCCGTGCGCCAGGGGTCTCCCCCCTGCGGGCTGGAGCCGGCATTGGTCACAGCGTTGGGCTGGTCCGCCTGCCCCACGAAGGCGACGTCGGCACTGGCGGTGGGCGTGAGGGCGTCGCTGAAGTTGCTGTAGGGATAGACCACCTCGTCCGGCCCCAGATAGCTGCCCACCGGGCTCGTCACCACGCCGGTAACGGTGGTGCTGGTGAAATCCTCGGTGTAGCTGTACACACCCAGATAATTGAGGGCGAAGGCGTCGGGGCCTCCGGTGTGGAAAAGATAGTCCTGCCCGTTGTAATAGAGTCGCCCACCGCCATCCAGGTAAACGGCCAGCCGCCCCTCCTCGGCCGAGGTGAGGGGCTGATACCAGTCGTAGGCGCTGAACCAGAGGACGATCGGGTACATCCGCAGCGTATCGGTCGGCGGGCTGGGGGGGACGCCGCCACTGAAGCTCCACGGCACTTCCCACTCGTCGTAGGGAATCCCGTTGGCGTCCAGGGCGTCCCGGTAGTGATCCTCCACGTTGTACCAGCGGTCGTCGTCCACCAGCAGCACCGGGGCGGGCGCGCGAGTCTCGCGGGTGACCGCGGCCGTCAGCGTCGCCGACTGGGCCGATTGGGCGGTGATCGTCACCGAGTCGGTGGCGGCCCAGGTCGCCGTCGCCGGAACCTGCACCGTGAGCGCCACCTGTGCCGACTGGCAGGGGGCGAGGGTCACGCTGCCGGTGACCATCGAAGTGGGCCAGACGAAGCCGGCAGGAGTCAGATCAAATGTGTCGGAGGCTCCGGTCTCGGCGACGTTGCGAACCCGCAGCGTGTGGGTGACAGTGTGGCCGAAGTCTCCTACCAGCGACTCGCCGGCGGGCGTCAACTCGATGCCGGCCGGGGACGGCGGCGCGGTGAACCAGGCAATCGAGCGGCTGATGACCTCGGTGCGGACGACGGTGTCGGTGATGGCCTCAAAACCGTAGGCGAGGTAAACCGCCCGGTAGGGCAGGCACAACCCCACCTGCTGACCGCCGGAGCCGTCGCCGTCGTAGCTCACCACCGACGAAGCGAAGTCGGGGTCGGTGACGCTGACCTCGTCGGGGGCAAATTGATTGTCGGCGCCGCCGGGGCCGTCGATGGTGAAGGTCAGCCCGTCGAACAGGCCGCCGGCCACGCCCGTCAGGTTGACGACGCCGGTGTCATCGCGCACGTAGCGCGCTTTGAGGTAGCTGCGAAAATACGGGGCAGAGATGAAGGGGTAGTAGTCGTCGTAATAGGCCACGTCCTGTCCGCTGAGGAAGAGGGAGCCGCCACTCTCCAGGTAGGTGGTCAACACGTCGCTGGCATCCAGGTAGCCGGGCGAATCCTGCGGCGATGACCAGAAAACGATGTCGTAGGGAATCAGGTCGCCGGCGGCCGGCACGTCGCTGGCGGGGTCTCTCACCGTCCACAGATCGTAGGTGTAATACAATTCGTCCAACGACTGGCGGTAATAATCGATCTCGCTGTCGTAATACCAGGCCCCGCTGTCCACCAGCAGGATGGTGGGAGCGGTGATCAGGTCGAAGTCGCGCACGGTGGTCTCGCCGGCGGTGATGGGGACGGCCGCAGCCACGGCGACCCGATACCCCGGATGAGTGACGGTCAGCGTGTAGCTGCCGCCGGGCAGGGTGGCGCTGTAAACACCGGTGGCGTCGGTGGTGGCCGTCACCGGCGTGTCGTTCACGGTGACGATGGCGGCCGTGACGGGCTGGCCGCTGCTGGTCACCTGACCGGTGAGGGTTCCGGTGGGCAGGGTGGTGAGGACGAAATTCTCGGTGCGGGTGGTGGCGGTGAGGACTTCGACCACCCGCGAGACAGGGGCATAGCCAAAGGCCGAGGCGGTCAGCGTGTAGCGGTCTGGGGCCAGGGCCAGAGTGTAGGTTCCATCTCCGTCGGTGAGGGTGGCGACGGACGGGTCGGGGGTGGAGGGGACGGCGGTGAGGGTCGCGCCGGCGACAGGCGCGCCGTCGGCAGCGCGGGTGACGGTCCCGGTGACGGTGCCGACTTCGGCCACGGCGGCCACGGCAGCGTAGGCATCAACCCGTCCCCAGCCGTAGCTGTTGTTGGGGGTGGAACCCCCCAGCGGGGTCGCCGTCTCCTCGATGGTCGTTTCGAGTTGGTCCACGGTGAGGGTGGGGTCGGCCTGGAGCATCAGGGCAGCGAGGCCGGCCACGTGGGGGGTGGCCATCGAGGTGCCGCTGCTCTCGCCGTAGGTCCCCCCCGGCAGGCTGGAACGCACGTTCACGCCAGGGGCCGACACCTCTGGTTTGACCAGATTGCTCCCGTACCAGGTAGAAGGTCCGCGGCTGGAGAAGCTGGCGATCACGTCGTCGCCGTCTACTGCGCCCACGCCGAAGGCCTCGGGGTAGCTGGCCGGCGCGTCTATAGAACCGGTGCCCGGACCATCGTTGCCGGCGGCGAAGGGTGCAAAGATGCCGGCTGCCCGCATAGCCTGCACATCGGCGCGGAAGACGTCGGTGCCTCCCCAGGAATTGCCCCACGAGTTGCTGACCACGTCGGGCGGGGTGCAGCCGGGGCCGGGGTCCACCACCCACTGCATGGCAGCGTGCAGCCAGCTTTCCTGCCCCACGCCCTGGCTGTTGAAAGCACGGACCGCGATCCAGGTCGCCCCCGGCGCTACGCCAATGCCTTCTCCGCCGGCGATGGTGCCCATCGTGTGCGTGCCGTGGCCGTGACCATCCACCGGGTAGGTTGCGCCGCCGCCGGTGGCGTCGAACCAGTTGCAGGTGTGAACGTACAGGCCGTGGGGGTCGTAGCCGCGATAACGGGTGAGCAGGGCCGGGTGCAAAAAATCGACGCCGGTGTCAATGTTGGCGACGACGACGCCGGTCCCGTCCACGTTCAGTGCGTTCCAGGCCAGGTCGGCGCGAATCTGGGTGACGTTCCACCCGATACTCTGAGCATCGGGGAGGGCGCCGGGCAAGCTTTGCGGCCGGTCGGTGATGCGGATCTCCCGGTCTCGGCGGACGATCCGCACCTCGGGGCGGGCGGCCAGGGCCAGCACCGTGTCCAGGTTGGCGTCGGCGGCCAGCCCGTTGAAAATCCAAAACGAACGGACGTTGGCCGCTCCGCCGGCCGCTTCCCATTCGGCCAGGGCTGCCAGCGCGCCGGCCTGAGACGACTGCGCCGTCGCCCGCAAGGCAGCGACTACGGCCTGGCGTCGTCGGGCCGGATCGGACTCGGCCAGCGCGGTTTCCAGGTCGGCCACCGCCTTCACCTCGACGATGATGGGGACCTGTCCCCCATCGCTCTCGATCAGTTGCTTAAGGAGTGCCGGTTCGATTTTGAGCCGCAGCGCGGGGTCAACAGGGGGCAGGAGAGGAGAAGCCTCATTCCCACCCTCCGGTTTTTGCGCTCCCGCCACCCACACGAGAGAGGAAAAAAGAAGGACCAGAAGAAAAGATACCCATGCCAGGCGCTTCAATGCCTGCCCGCCGGGTGAAGGTTCTCTATTCATCATCGGACGTTCGCCATTTCACTAAAAGAGTTGTTCCTAAATAAAGTGACTGTCATCTGCT
>JAJRXB010000354.1 GCA_024276515.1 Chloroflexota bacterium | reverse complement strand
TCAAGCCGACTGCTCCTCCCCCGATTCTGGGCAAAGACAGCACGTTTCAACGTGCTTGGGCTATTAGCCCTGAGCTTAAGCTCGGGGCGGGCGTCAGCAAGGCGAGATGTGGGTAATGATAAGCTGCCAGGGAGGGGTGAACGCTTACGCCATCTTCTGCCGCACCCTAAAAACTTCTCCGCTCGTCAGGGGTCTGTGACCGCCGTGGCTCTCCCTGCCGTTCGTGCCACTTTCCAGAGTGCCTCGCTTCACTTCCGCTCGTCAGGGGTCTGTGACCCCTGACCGGGCGCGGCATGCCAGTGGCCGCCGGGTCAGGTTTAGCAGTTTGTCGGAGAAAGACCTCGGAGGTTTCCGGCAGCCTCTTTGCCGGCGAAGTTATCCTGATTATCTGGTTGATTTGCTGGCAAAATCACTCCTGAAAACCTCCGAGGTCTGGGAAAACCGATTTCTCCGACAGCCTGCTAGAATCGCAAGTCGTTGATGCCCGGATAGAGCCGGGCCGTGTAGTCTATCCCCTGCGCCTCGATGATTTGCAGCATGTCCAGGATGATGGACACGCCGGCCAGATTCACGCCACGCCCTTGTGTGAGGTGCCGGATCAGGCGGATTTTGCGCAAATCTTCCAGAGAATAGCGGCGGCGGTCGCCGTCGGTTCGGGCTGGCCGGATCAGACCCTTTTCCTCGTAAATGCGCAGCGTGCGCGGATGTACGCCCAGGATGTCGGCGGCCACCCCGATGGAAAAGACCGGTTTTTTGGGATCGATTGTGGCCATTGGATCCCTACCCCGAATCACCCGATGATGACATGAGCGAAACTCTCTCCATCCCCATCCCAGGCGACGCCCAGCAAATCGGCGATGGTGGCGGCCACGTCGGCGAAGCTGTTGCGAGTGCCCAGGTTCACGTTCCGGCGGACCGGAGGGCCGGCCACCAGGATGGGCACTCGCTCTCGGGAGTGATCGGTGCTGGAGGTGGTGGGGTCGTTGCCGTGATCGGCGGTGAGCATCAGCACGTCCACGCCGCGCAGGGCCACTTCGATGTCGGGCAGCCGGGCGTCGAACTCCTCCAGCGCGTCGGCGTAGCCGCGGGGGTTGTTGCGATGACCGTATAGCATGTCGAAATCCACCAGGTTGGCAAAGATGAGTCCATCGGCGTTGGAGGCCATAAATTCCAGGATGGCTTCGACGCTGGCCATGTTGTTGGTGGTGTGATTGCTCTGTGTCAGGCCCCGGTGGGCGAAGATGTCTTCGATTTTGCCGACGCCCATCACCTCCTGGCCGGCGGCTTTCAGCACGTCGAGGAGGGTGTCGCGCGGAGGGGGCAGGGAAAAATCCTTGCGGCGCTCGGTGCGGGTGAAGTGCCCCGGCCTGCCCACGAAGGGCCGGGCGATGACCCGTCCCACCGCGTGTTCGCCGGTCAGCAACTCGCGGGCGATCTGGCACATACGATATAGCTCGTCCACGGGGATGACCTCTTCGTGGGCGGCCACCTGAAAGACGCTATCGGCGCTGGTGTAAACGATGGGCTTGCCGGTGCGGAGGTGCTCTTCGCCCAACTCCTGGATAATCACCGTGCCCGAGGCGGGGTAGTTGCCCAGCGTCCCCCGCCCGATGCGACGCTCGAATTCGGCGATGAGATCGGCCGGGAAGCCGTCAGGATAGGTGGGGAAAGGTTTGGAGAGAATCAGCCCGGTCAGCTCCCAGTGCCCGGTGGTGGTGTCTTTGCCCGCCGAAACCTCCGTCAGCCGGCCATAGGCACCGAGCGGCGCAACCACCGGCGGGACTCCCTGGATGGAGGTGATGTTGCCCAACCCCAACCGGCCCATGTTGGGCAGATTCAACCCGCCCACCGCCCGCGCTGTGTTGGCCAGGGTGTTCGACCCTTCGTCGCCGTAATCTCTCGCGTCGGGCGCGTCGCCACAGCCCACACTGTCGAGCACGATCAGAATCACACGTCGCACACCGCTCATAGACTACGCTCCTTCTGGGTGACTACCCCAGGCTTGCCTGAGTAAGCCTGTTTTTTGGCCGGAATTGGGAGATTGGGGGATTTTTCTTTTGGCTCATATCTAGAATCTGTGCATGTCATTGTGAGCGAAGCGACACTTGCACCGCACGCAAGTGCAGGTGAGCAATCCCCGCTCACCAACGGCTGAGACCGCTTCGCCTCCGGCTTGCGGTGACATATCGGCACACTTTTCATACATAAGCCTTTTCTTTTTATCTCCCAATCCCGGCTAATTTAGCCTGATTCACTCGACAGCCTGGGTAGTTACCCTTCTGGGGGGAACTATACCCCAAATGTGTGGGATTTGCAATCAACCGCGCTACGCCTCTTGTCCGTTCAAGAGGGCGTCAAGCCTTGCGAAGGTTCTTAAACCTTCGCAAGGCTCAATTGCTCAATTTCGCTTGATCGCCCGCAGCGCTGCTTTCACCCGTTGCCAGTTGACACGCACCCGCCTGGCCTGATCCGGTTCGATGGCGTGGCGGCTGTAGCGTGCCTCCACAAATGCCTGGGTCAGTGTGTCCATGTCTTGCTGCGCCTGGGGCAGGTGAGGCTTCAGGCTGGTGCGGTATTCGTAGGGGGTCTGAGCGGGCCGGCGGGGAAAGCCTCGCTGACCCGCACGCCGCAGAATACTCAGGTAATAGTAGAGCACCCGCTGCCGGGGGGACAGCGCACCCAGCCGGAAGAGGTGGAAGGGTGCTCCCGTCGGCGCCCGGCGCGCCGGGCGCAACCGCAATCTGAGGGGCACACGCTCACCGGCGGCCTGTACCCACCCGCCCAGCCAGCGCCAAAAGGCGGCCCACAAGCGACGTATGGCGCGGATCATCGCCAGGGCGTCTGGGGCTTCTAGCAGTTCCGGGTGGTCGCGCAGGTAGCCGCGGACCACGTAGAAAACGATCCCCAATGCGACGGCCCAGAAAAGAAGCGAGCGCAATA
>JAJRXB010000353.1 GCA_024276515.1 Chloroflexota bacterium | reverse complement strand
GGTAGTTACGCAGCATCCTGAGCCTGTCGAAGGATGCAAATTTGCATAGATTTCTCGGCTTGACGCGCACCCTTCGACAGGCTCAGGGTGCTACCTTGCCTTTGCACAACCAGCGGCTTATTTACGCCGTGGTGCACTAGTCGGAAGCTGTGGGGCTGACCAACGCCAGCAGCAGGTTGCGATCTTTGGCACCGATCTTGCGTAAAGCGGCAATCACTTCTGTATCAACCTTGCTGATGGCCAGGAGGATCTCACTCCCCCGTTCTGGGTTGGTCAGGATCTTGTCTATGGCGGCCAGCGTTTCGGGCTGGCAGTTCATCAGCCTGGGCAACAGGTCACGCAACTCGGGCTTTTGTTCGAGCAGCGACTGCACCTGCGGGATGTTCCCCGCCGCCAGGGCTTGTGTCATGGCGGCGCTGCCGTCACTGCGTGCGGAGGCGGCGGCCACAGCCCGGGGGATGGGAGCCACATTGGCGTCAATCCAGTCGGCCACTTTTTGACCCCAGCCCTCCCACGTCCAGGCGGTGACGAAGAACGCGCCGGCCACGCCCAAAATCATCAGCACCAGGATGAGGTTGCCCCAGTTGGAGACGAGGGGCTGGCGAGCGGTTGCTTCAGCGTACAGCAGGTTGAAGTCAATCTCCTCGCCACCCAGAGGGGCGCCGATGGTCGTGGCCCCGGTATCGCTGCCGCCGCCGCTGTCCCCCCCTGGGCCTCCGCTGCTGCCGGGGTCGCTGTCACCACTGCTTCCACCGGAGCCAATCTCCACGCCGAGGATCGAGGCGTAACTTTGGGCCTGTTCCATGTAATCGTCGGGGTGACAACTCTGACAACTCGCCTTGACGTCACTCAGAGGCGCTACCAGGCCCGCGTGCGCTTCGTCCTTCTCTGTGGCCTGCACGTTGCCGGCGTGGCAAAATTCGCAGAAGTCGCCAAAAGCGTGGGCGGTGTGCCACTCGCCGCTGGTGTTGACCGGCATCTGGCCTTGCGTTTCGTGGCAGTTCTTGCAGGACGAGGCTTGAGAACCGCACTGGGCCGCAACCGGCTGGGCCGTCCACAGGAGCAGGCCGATCATCGCCAGCAGCAACGCGCTGGTGGCTGCCCCCAAAAGCATTTGACTCCGGGAAACTTTCATAGGTCTTCGATTCCTCCTTCCAACTTCTCAGGCTGGCTCTTAAAGGCTGGTCAACTCTCCGGTGGGCTCTGGCCTTCGGAGAGTGTGTCGGCCTGTTGAGAGGGAGTGGCAATGACCAGGGACAGCAGGTCGGTCATCGCCTGCCACGCCTTGTGAACTATTACACTTACTTGCGACCAAGTATAGCACACTTTTCAACGCAAGTCAATAATTTGATATAGCAATTAGTCACAATATGATGCGACGTATGTCATCCTCGTCCGGTTTTTGCGATAACATAAAAGGGGCGCGGCAACCGCGCCCCTTTTTGTTGGTATATGTTATGAATATTGGGTGTATCGGGTCAACTTTGGAGTTGTTCCCTATTTAAGCAACAACCAAGTGACCGGCACTTAAACATCTGCTGGAAAGGCTCTTTTTTGCCATAATGATGCTGGAAATGGCGGCGAAAGTGCCGGTCACTTTATTCAGGAACGACTCTTTTTAGATGAAGATGATCTGCGCGCCTTCGGTCATATCAATGAAGTCGCCAGCGGTGACGATGTCCTGAATGCCTTCGACGAAATCTTCCATAGTCAGGCCCATCATGTCCACGGTCATCTTGCAGGCGTACAGTTTCGCGCCGGCATCTACCAGCATTTGCAGGTATTCGCGCACCGGCGGTACTTCCAGATCCTCGATCTTCTTCTTCATGAAGGCGGTAGCGAAGGCAGTCATACCCGGCAGCGCGCCCATCAATTGGGGAATGCCCAGGTTGCCGGTGGGCAGGCCCATCAAACTGAATTTGAAACTGGTGTTGGCGACAGGGGCGATTTCCAGGTGATCAACACGTTTCTTGTTGATGATGTCCAGCCCCCAGAAGGTGAAGAAGATGGTCACGTCCACGCCGTTGCCCAGGGCGGCCCAGCCCATGATCAGGGCTGGCAAGGCCATGTCCAAACTGCCCTTCGAGCAGATGAAGGCGATGTGGCGATTCTTTTCCTCGGCCATTTTTGCTCTCCTCTACGGTTACGATGATGTTTCCAGCCCCTCCAGGCGAGGGAGCCTTTTGGGCCTGGAGACAAGGCTTAGACGCAGCCCTGGGGTTTCCCCAGGCCGGCGATGCGTGCCACTTTTTTGGCCGGACCTTTGGGGAACAGGGCGAACAGTTCTTTGGTGGGGACACCGCCGGCCTTGGTGATGCGACGCAGCGTCGGCGGTTCGCCCCGAGTCTGGAAGTCGGATCGGCAAAACTCGATGACTTTCCAGTGGAGATCGGTCAACTGATCGATGCCTTCCTCTTTGGCAAGCTCTTCGGCGATCTCCGGCGTCCAGTCGTCGGGGTTGACCATGAAGCCTTCCCCGTCGAATTCGACGGTTTTTCCTGCAATTTCTCGGACTGGCATAGTTTTCCTCCTGATTTGTTTGTGCTTGGTTTACGTTTCGGCGACTGATTTGAGTACCATCAAGGTTTTGGCTAACCCCCTCTTGACCGCCGGATCGTTCAACTGACGCAGAATGCCCAGCAGCGATGTGTCGAGGGGCTCTTCTTCTTTCACAACGAGGGCTGTGTTGCGCATCATGTTCATAACTTCGGGTTGGGTCATCTCTTTGACGGTTTGCAAGATGAGCACGATGTTATCACCCAATTGACGGACGTCTTCTTCGTCAAAAGAGGTGACGATCCGGTCCACAATCTCCAGCCCGCCCTGGAGAAAGGCGAAGTACCCTTTTTGCTCCATCTCCTCCAACCGGTTCATAAAGGTGAGGAACACGTCGCGGGTCAGCGGGCTGAGGTCTTGCCACAGTTCGACCAGACTTTCCAGTTGGTCGAGCATTTGCTCCAGGTTGCGGGTGTTGCGCAACACGCGCTTGAAGAGGTGAAAGATGTCTTCGATCTGAACGTAGCTTTCGACCTCCTCCAGTTGTTGGACGGAGAGACGAAAGACGTCGTTCATAATAGGGGTCATGTCGTCTTTCAGTTCGTCCCACTCCTGGCGACGCCGTTGTTGGAGGCGAGCTTCTTCGCTCAGAAAGGCGACCTGGGTGGTCAGGGCATCAATTTTCTGATTCAGTTCCAGCAGTGTCTGCTCCATGGAGAAGCCTCCTACGTCCACTTGCCGGCCATAGACATTTGGGCGGTGATGGGCATTTCTTTCCCCTTGAGCAGGATGTTCCAATACATCCAACGGAACATCATCTTGCCCCAGTGATTCAACTCGGATTCTTGCAGCAAGGAGAAGGGGCCAATACCCGGCAATGGGTATTTCCCCGGCAGCGGCTCGACGTCGTAGTTGAAGTCGATGAGGATGCCCTTGCCAAAGCCCGATTCGATGTAGCAGTTGGCGTGACCGTCGAAGGCGTGGATCATCTCCAGGCCGTCGATGTAGCGCAAGAAGTTCTCGGTGAAGACTTCCACTGCGAAGTGGGCCACCGACCCGGCCTTGGACGTGGGCAGGTTGGCCGCGTCGCCCAGGGCAAAGATGTTGTCGAACTGGGTGGAGAGGAAGGTGTGTTTGTCTACCGGCACGTGGTTCAGTTCGTCCCCCAGGCCGGACCGTTCTATCACCTCGGCGCCCATATTCACCGGCACCGTCACCAGCAGGTCGTAGGGCACTTCTTGCTCGTCGTAAGAGACGAGGAGTTTCTGGTCTGGGTCCACGCGCTCGACGAAGAACTCAGGGATGACGGCGATGTTTTTCTCTTCCAGGATGTTGCCCAGCAGCCTGGCTGCTCTGGGCTTGGTGAAGGCACCGGGCAGGGGAGTGACCAGTGTCAGATCTACCCGGTCCCGAATGCCCTGGGTGTGAAAGTACCAATCGGCCAGGAAGACAAATTCCAGCGGCGCCACCGGACACTTGAATGGCGTCTCCATGATGTTAACGACCATACGCCCGCCCGGCCAGTGTCGCAGGTGCCTGGCCAGGATGGTGGTTCCTTCGATGGTGTAGAAATCGTGGATGGATTTGCGCCATTCGTGCTCGGTCAGGCCGGGGGTCTCTTCGGGTCGGGGGTGGGTTCCGGTGGCGATGACGAGGAAGTCGTAGTTCAGGTAGCGATTGTCTTTGGCGATGCGCACCCGATTGTGCTCCGGTTCGATCATCTCAATCTCGGAGACGATCATCTCAACCCCCGGCGGGATGAAGTCTCGCTTGGGCTTGATCACGTCGTTCTTGCCGTAAATCCCAAAGGGGATGAAAAGGAAGCCGGGCTGATAGTAGTGCGTTTCGTTCTGGTCCACGATGGTGATTTTCCATTCGTCCCGATCCAGAACGTGGCTCAATTTGTTGACCACCATTGTCCCGGCAGTTCCTGCGCCGAGAACCAGCAGCTTTTTCATAACGATTGTGCTCCTTTTTATAATGTGGTTAACTTGGCGATTGAGTGAAGTTTTCCGACCAGAGTATTCCGTTCATCAGCGATGTGAGAGACAATGTTGGCGATTCTCTGCACAAAAGACAAGACCCAGGCACGTTGGGCTTCGTCCAGGTAATAGACTTCTGTCAGGTGCGCTGACAGAACCTCCGGGTGGACCCCAAATTCATCGGCCATTGCCTGTACTTTGTCCGGCGACGGGGGCCAATCATCGGGGGCGATGCCGCCCACCACCACCATGCCTTTCAGCTCGGTGCCGACCCGGACCATCCCGCGCGCGCAGAGCAGCTCCAGGCGACTGCGGGTGAATTTGGGTTCCAGGTCAATGGTGGTGGCCAGGTCGTGCCAGCTTTCGATGCATTTTTGGACGGCGTCAGGAACCTGGCTGATAGCAGTAAACAGACCACACGGGTGGCTGACCCGGGTGACGGGGTTGCCCTGCATATCGGTGACGACGATCATCACCCCCAGCGCGTCGGCAAAGGTATCCTGGATCAATTGGACGCATTCCAGCGGCAGCAGCGAGGCGAAGTCGCCCGTCAAAGCGTCCACGCCCGGCTGCAACGAGGGCACCGAGGCGGTGGTTTGTGTTCTCAGCCAGCCTTCTACCAGATCGGCCGGAAAGCGCCACTGCTTGCCGACCTTCACCGCCGGCAGTTGTCCGGCCTCGGCCATCCGGTAAATGGTGGAACGGTCCACGTGGAGCAAAGTCTGCATTTCTTTTGCCGTCAACATCTTTGCCATCAGCACCAGTCCCATTGTGAAGTATTGAACACTCTAACGCTATCTTATCTCATTTTAATCTGCAACACAAGTGACATGTAGCAGCATTTTGTGTGATAGATGTCATTATCTGCATTGGATGCACTATCTGCATTGGATGCAGCAGGTGCGCGACGGGCGTTGTTGGGCAAATCGGAGTTGTGGAGTGGGGCACGCCAGCAATGCCTAACTGTGTTGACCCGGACCCCCATTCCGGGGACGGGCCAAACAGAGCCGGGATCAGGAGATGAAAATCGGGAAAATCCCCTCATCCTCCAATCCCAGCAGAGAAATCTTTAAGGTTGTTCCCTTTCAAGCAACAACCAGGTGACCGGCACAACCATCTGCCAGAAAGGCTCTTTTTTGCCATAATGATGCTAGTACTACAACGTGACTTTGTCATTCTGAGGAGCGAAGTACCCCGTACCTGCGTAGTACCAGCACATCGTTGACAGTATAGAATTACTCTACGAGATTTGCGTCGTGTGCGAGAATGTTGACGGGAACGTGTCATTGCGAGCGGAGCGAGCGGAGCGACACTTACCCCGTTCGGGGCACAGGTCCTCGCAATGACATCCATAGAAATTTGGTTGCGGCTGGAGGCCACGATATGTTCTTACCTCAAGATTCTGGATTTCGGCCGGGGCACATCGAGATTGACTTTAACCCCTCCCCTATGTATACTCTGGGCATTCCGGTTCAAGGAGCAGGCTCGTGATCGTCCGGCTTCAATGTGCTCGTTGCGCTGCCGTTTATCCCACCGACCAGGTTCGTTACGTGTGCGACTGTGGGGGCCTCCTCGACGTGAGCCACGACCTGGAGGCTCTGCGCCCGGAGGTGAACCGTCACCTCTTCGATGGGCGGCTGGAGGGCGCGCCCACACCTCACGTCGCGCCGACTATCAACAGCGGGGTGTGGCGTTATCGCGAGTTGATCCTGCCGGTCACGGCCGACGTCATCGTCAGCCGCCCGGAGGGGAACACCCCGCTTTATCGTCATCCCCGCCTGTCGAGTTGGGTCGGCCTGGACACCCTCTATCTGAAGCACGAAGGGGAGAACCCCACCGGCTCGTTTAAGGACCGGGGGATGACGGTGGGCGTGACACAGGCCCGGTTGCTGGGAGCGCGGGCCGTGGCGTGCGCCAGCACCGGCAACACCAGCGCGTCACTGGCCGCTTATGCTGCGCTGGCCGGAATCCCGGCCATCGTTTTTATCCCGGCCGGGAAAATCGCCGCCGGCAAACTGGCCCAGGCGTTGGCCTATGGCGCTCACACCTTACAGGTGGCGGGCAACTTCGACGACGCGATGCGACTGGTCCGCCAGGTTTGCGACGAGTTGAACGTGTACCTCCTCAACTCCCTCAACCCCTTTCGGCTGGAGGGTCAAAAGAGCATTGTCTTTGAAATCGTGCAGGGTTTTCACTGGCGACCGCCAGACTGGATTGTGCTGCCGGCCGGCAACCTGGGCAACACGGCCGCTTTTGGCAAGGCCCTCTACGAACTGAAGCAATTGGGCCTGATCGACCGCGTCCCTCGGGTGGCGGCAGTCCAGGCGGCGGGGGCCAATCCCTTTTACCAGAGCTTTCGAAAAGGCTTTCGCGAGCGAATCGCCGTGCAGGCCGAGACGGTGGCCACGGCCATCCGCATCGGAGCGCCGGTCAGCTACGAGCGGGCCATCCGCACGATGGGCTGGACCGATGGCCTGGTGACACAGGTCAGCGACGCCGAGATTATGGACGCCAAAGCGATGGTAGATGGGGTGGGCATTGGCTGTGAACCGGCGTCGGCGGCGGCCGTGGCCGGGACGCGCAAGCTGGTGGCCGAGGGGATTATCCGCCCTGACCAATCGGTGGTTGCGGTGCTCACCGGCAATCTGCTCAAAGACCCGATGGCCACTGTCGCCTATCACACCGGCGAGTGGCCCGACGCGGCCTATCCCAATCGCCCCTTGTCGGTGGCGGCCGAGATGGGCGCGGTGCGACAGGTGGTTGAACGATTGGCCGATAGCCGATAGCTGCTGTCGACTGACGGCTAATCGCTATTCAACGGAGGATGTGAGCTGTGCAAAAAAAACTTCGTGTGGGCATTCTGGGTGCCACAGGCGCTGTGGGCCAGCGCTTTGTGGAGCTGCTGGCCGATCATCCCTGGTTCGAATTGGCGGCGTTGACGGCGTCGGCGGCGTCGGCGGGGCGGAGATACGGCGACGCCTGCCGGTGGTTGCTGTCGTCCGACATACCGCCGGGCGTGGCCGATGTGGTCGTCCGCGAAACGGCTCCCACCATTGATTGCGACATCGTCTTCTCGGCATTGCCGGGCGACCAGGCCGGGCCGCTGGAAGAGGCCTTTGCTGCCGCCGGCTACGGCGTGTTCAGCAACGCCAGCGCCCACCGCCAGGACCCCGACGTGCCCCTGCTGATCCCAGAGGCGAATCCCGATCACCTGACCCTCGTCGGCACCCAGCGAGCCCGGCGAGGATGGGAGCGAGGGTTCATCATCACCAACCCCAATTGCTCGGCGGTGATGTTGACAATGGCGCTGGCTCCTCTCCACACTGCGTTTGGCTTGCGTTCGGTTCTGGTCAGCACCATGCAGGGGCTATCGGGGGCCGGCTATCCGGGTGTGCCCTCTCTCGACGCCCTGGACAACGTGATCCCCTTCATCGGCGGCGAAGAAGAAAAGCTGGCCTCTGAGCCACGCAAAATGCTGGGCACGCTGAACGGAGAGCAGGTGGAACCGGCCGGCTTTGCCGTCAGCGCTCACTGCAACCGGGTTCCCACCCGCGAGGGACACCTGGAGACGGTGTCGGTGGCGCTGGAACGACCGGCCACGCCCCAGCAGGTCGTCGAGGTCTGGCGTGAATGGCATCCCTTGCCCCAGCAGTTGAACCTGCCCACCGCTCCCCAGCCACCCATCGTGGTCCGCCCGGAGCCGGATCGTCCCCAAACTCGCCTGGACCGGGATGCCGGTCGAGGTATGGCCGTCAGCGTAGGCCGGGTTCGCCCCTGCGATATTTTCGACGTAAAGTTTATCGTGTTGGGACATAACACCATTCGCGGCGCGGCTGGGGCCTCGGTGCTCAACGCGGAATTGATGCTGGCACAGGGGATGCTGAACACGTAATACGCAGCACGTACTGCGCAACTGCTGCGTGTTGCCTTCTCGGAGGACTGGTCAATGTATCCTAAACATACTCTCGCCGACTGGCTGGGCGACCGGATTGTCTATCGCAACCTGGTCCCGGCCGACCCAACACTGCCGTCGCTGGGCGACGTGTGGCAAGAGATTGGCCTGGAGAGTCATCGGGTCCCCCGCAAGACAGAGCCGGCCTACGCGGCGGCGGTTTTCCACTTTTTGCAGGCAGCGCAGACGGCGCGGGGAGCACCTCCGTTGCGCAACCTGCTCTTTGTCGGCGACACGCAGATGAACGATGGAACGGCCGCCCGTAACCTGGCGGCTCACCTGCCGCTGCGCGGATTCATCGGCGCCGACCGCCCGGATGAACCAGAACAGGTAAGTTACGATGGGCAACTGATGATCGCCAACCGGTGGAAGCGGTTAACCGATTTCCCGGCGTGGGCGCAACGCGAGGGACTGACCTGCGACGAGCGGACGGCCGTGCTTGTGGACATAGATAAAACTTTCATCGGCGCGCGGGGGCGCAACGACCGGGTGATTGACGCCGCGCGGGTGGCCGCCGTCCGGCAGACGGTGGAGGAACTGCTGGGAGGCGACTTTGACGAAGCGGGCTTTCGCGCCGTTTACGATGAGCTGAACCGGCAAAACTATCACCACTTCACCGCCGACAATCAGGATTACCTGGCTTACATCTGTCTGATGGTGGTGGGAGGCGTCTTCCCGGCCGAAGAGTTGTGGGCGGAAGTACAGACAGGCCGGTTGACGGGCTTTACCCAGTTTGTCACCCTTTGCGATACCCGCCGTCGACGGATTGGGGAGGGGCTGGCTCTGGCACACCGGGAGGTAACGACTAACGTGCGCCAGGGCGACCCGACGCCGTTCAAGAGCTTCCGCTACCGGGAGTATTTCACCACCGTGGCGCGGATGGACTGTTTGCCCGACGACACGCCCGAAGCCGATTTGCTGACGGGCGAAATCCTCATCACCGGCGAGGTGGCCCGGGTTGTCCAATGGCTGTCGGAGAGGGGCGTGCTGACCTTCGGCATCTCCGACAAGCCCGACGAGGCGTCGCTGCCGCCGAAAACGGCGCAAGGGAAGCAGCCAATTCACCGGGCTCGGATGAAGGTGGTGGGCTGACACGGACTCCACGGATTGCACGGAGGGGGCTGACACGGACTCTACGGATTACACGGAGGGGGCTGACACGGACTCTACGGATTACACGGAGGGGGCTGACACGGACTCCACGGATTGCACGGATGAGCAGACGCGGACTCTACGGATTGCACGGATTGGGCTGACACGGACTCTACGGATTGCACGGAGGGGGCTGACACGGACTCTACGGATTGCACGGAGGGGGCTGACACGGACTCCACGGATTGCACGGATGAGCAGACGCGGACTCTACGGATTGCACGGAGGGGGCTGACACGGACTCCACGGACACCTGCCCCACCGCAGTAGCCCGTACGGGGCACGTAGGTGCG
>JAJRXB010000352.1 GCA_024276515.1 Chloroflexota bacterium | reverse complement strand
CGGTCCGTTTCAACCGACGACAGGTTGGTCGTCCGGTGCACGCCCGCCGGTTGGTGTGCCCACTCTGTTTCGGTCAGCGGCAGGTCGCTGGCATCCCGGAGGAAATCGCTCGACAGCCCGTAGCTGGCGTGGAGCCGCAGCCGCTCGCCGTCCGAAACGTAGATGCCGCCGGCTGGGCCCGACAAAAGGGACATCGTGGCGCGCAAAATCACCTCCAGCCGCTCGTCCAGGTCGGGGGTGCTCAGGATAGAATGGGTTATCCGCTCGCGAGTTTCCAGTTCGGCGATGCGTTGGTCGCGGGCGGCCTCCAGTTCTCGCCGCTCGCTGATATCTTGAATCACACTGGAGTAGCCGATCACCTCCTCGGCCTCGTCACAGATGGGGGTGACGACGACGCTCGCCCAAAAGCGCTCGCCCGATTTGCGCACCCGCCAGCCATCTTCTTTAAAGCGTCCCGATTGGGCGGTTTGGGTCAGCGTTTGCTCCGGTTTGCCGGCGGCCACGTCTTCGGGCCGATAGAAGATGGAGAAATGCTGCCTCAAAATTTCGGCTTCGGTGTAGCCTATGAGCCGTTCGGCGCCGCTGTTCCAACTGACCACCCGGCCCTGGACGTCCAGGCCGATGATGGCGTAGTCCACAGCGGCGTCGATCACCCGTTGCGCTTCTTCGGCGCGATGGGCCAGGGCGGCCCGGGCCTGTTGTCGCTCGGTGACATCTTCGGCGACGACCAGTACGGCCGGCTTCTCATCGAAGGTGATGGGCCACGAGTGGATCTCCACGTCCGTCAGCCTCCCGTCGGGACGCTGGTATTGGGCGATGGCGGGAGGGGGCGTGTGACCCTCCGCCAATTGCCGCAGGCGTTCGGTAGCCTGGGCGCGGTAGTGGTCGGGGATCAGTTCGTCGAAAGGGCGGCCGAGGAGTTCGGTCGGATCGGACAGCCCGGACAGTTCCACAGCGACCGGGTTGACAAAAGCGATCTTCCCCTCCTGCAACACAATGACGCCCAGCGGCAGCGTTTCCATCAACTGGCGGTAGCGAGCTTCGCTCTGGCGCAACGCTTCGGCGATCAGCCTTTGTTCGCGTTGCCAGGTGGCCAGTCCCCGCCACATCGCCAGCCAGAGGAGGATCAGCAGCAGACCGCTGCCCAGCGATAAGGCGATAGACAGGTTGATGGGCTGTTCGCGCTGAAATACGAGGATAAAGAACATGTTGACGACCAGCGCCAGAGTCAGCAGAGCGCTGACGACCATCAGCAGCCAGAAATAGGGTCGACGGAGGAGGGGCTTGAGTGCGAGGGGGATACCGGAGTAGTCAGGTTTCATAGACAATTGCCTCTTGTTCACCAATCAACAGCCAATAACCGGGTGGAAAGGGGAGCGGAGCAGATAACTTGAGCACCGGTGGAGTGAGCATCCCCAGCGAAGTGCCCGAAGGGTGATGCGAACGGCATTTTCCGAGAGAACTCGTTATTAGATGATCGGGGGTGATTCTTTCCCCCGGCGTAACTACTTCGACAATAATGTCACATTCACACAACAGTAAATCGAGGAGTGAGCATACCACACCTGCCTGTCCTGCCTGCCGAAGTGCCCGGCACGGGTGCACCTGCCTGTCCTGGCTGACAGGCCAGGGGGGTACGGCACAGGTGGACGACAGGCCAGGGTGGTGTGGCACAGGTGCGCCCACGTGCGAATGGGTTCTGCAAAAGCTGTTCCGCATCACCCTTCGGGTACTTCGCCAGGGATGCTCCACTCCTCACTCCCCGTTAAGCGTTGACGCTGTTTGGGAGCGCGAGGGCTTGCCCCTCTCCCTCCCCCCAACCCCCTCCCTCTCCCAAATTGGGAGAGGGAAGGGGTGCAGGCGGGGGTGGGTGAGGGCTTTGCCTCCTCTTCGCCACCAACGCTCAACGGGGGGACCACCCAATCTCTCAGAGCGCCGGAATCCCTCGTAGCGCCGGAATCCCTCAGAGCGCCAGAATCCCTCGTAGCGCCGGAATCCCTCGTAGCGCCGGAATCCCTATTCCGGCGCGCCACTTTGACTGGATTATACTGAATTTCGAGGGCAAGGCAAAACGCTTTTCACGACGCCCTCAGGGCCGATCCCAT
>JAJRXB010000351.1 GCA_024276515.1 Chloroflexota bacterium | reverse complement strand
CGTTGTCGTTCTTGGGCTCGAGGCCGAAGGCGAGGGCCACGGTGGCCAGGGCGGCCCGGAATCCTTGCCGGAAGGCGCGGATCGTCTCCGGGTCGATCACCTCATTATTGCCCACGGCGGCCACTGTGGTCGCGCTGGCCTCCTCGGCGGCCAGCAAGGCGTTGGCAATGTCCTCTCGAAACCAGACATCCAATCCCATGTTTATCGTGTCCTTTCCGTTGTGGTATAATAGGGTCGCCTATCCCGACGAAAGGTTGTAGCTGTATGATCGACGTTCTTGTGACAGATGGTTTGGCCTTGAACCTGGAGACGAGGCAATTGACCACCGGTCGGCACTCCTATCGTCTCACCCCCAAGGAATGTCGCCTCCTGGCAATCCTCATGCGCAACCCCAACCGGACGTTGACCCGCGCCGAGCTGATGTGTGAGGTGTGGGACACCTATTACCTTGGCGATACCCGCACCCTGTACGTCCACATTTGCTGGCTGCGTCGCAAGATCGAGGACGATCCCCGGCATCCCACCCGTCTACGCACGGTGCGGGGGGTCGGTTACCGGTTTGTGTAGTTTCAATTCAACCTCTTCCCACAGTGCGGGCATCGGGGCGTCTCTGCCAGCCCCGCTATGGCACGCAGCTGCGTCTCGATCTCTTTTGCTTGCGGGGTTATTGCGAAAAGCCGTTGCAGGTCACCCTCTGTTTCCACCGTGAAGAGGACGCCGCCGTGCCGGCCGGCGTCAACGCGGGGGTCCCGCGCAAATCCGCCATCGGCGAATACCCGGATCATGGTTTCTCTCCTTTCGCCCAGGCCGTCGGCCAGGCTGGCCCGGCCGGCAAGTCGTCTTTTTCCCCTATCCGTTTCATCCACGTCTCGACGTCTATGTGCGGTGGGAACCGGAAGAGCACCGGGCAGGTATCCTTGGTCGTCTCCCACTCTACAGGGGAGAAGGAGAAAAGGAAATACGCCTCGGGGAAGTGCCGGCGCAGGATCAGCAAAGACGCTGTTTCTTTCACCGCGTGTCGCATGACGCGGTGAATTTCCCGGGGCCACAGTCTCCTGTAGCCGGGCAGCAGGCCCTCGGAAGGAGCGCCGGCGTGCAGGTCCTCGAGGGGCCCGTTGCGCAGCACGGTGTTGACGAAGGCGTTGGCTTCCTGGCGGTGGCTGGCCCTGGTCACCTCGCCATCGGCGGGGTCGAACTGGAGGGCGGCGACTATCTCCTGGTAACGGGCTTTCAGTTTTCGAACGAAGTCGGGTGTATCTCTTATGGGCCGCACGCCCCGCAGCCACGGGCTGCGCAGCCAGAACCGGGCTGTTCGTACCAGGCGATGGTAATCCCGAGGGGCCTCGTCCCGCCGGCGCAGCCACTCGGCGACGGCGGCCGAGGCTTCAATGTTGATGCGCCGCATCTCCGGGTTGGAAATACGGCTCAACCCCGGATCGCGGAGGAACCCGGCAAAGGGGTCTCCCCAGGTCAGGAGGCGCAGGTAATTGCCGTACCGGAAGCACACGGCCACCAAGGCGACGGCCTCTTCCCAGGTGGTAAGCGGTTCGTCGTCGGTATCCACAGCGCTGGCTTCGAGCCAGTCCAGCAAGGCCCAGAACGGCGCCCGGTCGGGGACCAGGGTGGCCACTCTCTCTTCCCGGTCGAGTACCCACCGGCCAAAGTCGAGGAAGTCAAATTGGAGGCTCATTACTACACTACTCCTGTCCTTTCTTCCAGGCCCTGGCCCCATCCGGTGGCGTATCGGGCTGATTGCCGGCGACCGGGGCCAGGTACTTGATGGCCGCCTTGGCCACCATCAGTTCCAGGCCGCTGGCCTGGGTGATGAAGAGATCATAGGTGTCCACCCCCGTCAGCACCCCGCGGACGACCTTGCCGTCCAGGAAGACGGCCTTGACCGGCCGGCCTCGCAGGGCGGCCAGGTAGGCGGCCTGGCTCTGACCCCATCGTTGTGATGCCTTGTCGCTCACGTCCGCACCTCCATCTCGGCCAGCTCGACCGCGGCGTCCACCAGGGCCGCCGCCACGTGGCGGACCTCGGCCAGGACGATGACCACCGTTTGGTCGGGGGTGCCGGTGTTGGTCAGCGCCAGCAGCGGGCGGTCCGTCTCGCCGTCGTCGGTCGGATATAGCTCGATGACCAAGTTGGGGGTGG
>JAJRXB010000350.1 GCA_024276515.1 Chloroflexota bacterium | reverse complement strand
CCGAGGTGACGGCCCGCACCCTGAGCCGCTTCCTGGGGGTGCACATGTTGGTGCTGCCCGCCACGCTCCTGACCATATTGACCGTCCACCTGACCCTGGTCCACCAGCAAGGATTGGCCGACCCCACCCGGCCGGCCGTCGAACCAGCGGAGGTCACCGCCTCGGCGTCGGGCCAGGAGAAGAAGAAGTTGTTACCCTTCTTTCCCAACTATTTGCTGGACGAAATCATCGCCTGGTACATAATACTGGCCGCGCTCATCGTGCTGGCCTCTCTCTTTCCGGCCGGGCTGGACGAGCCGGCCGACCCGCTACGCACGCCAGAACACATCAAGCCCGAATGGTACTTCCTCTTTCTTTACCAGGGACTCAAGCTCGTGCCGCGCATCGTGGGGGTGATGGCCCCCCTCGTCGGCGGTCTGTTGCTGTTGCTGCTGCCCTTCATTGACCGGAATCCCCAAATCGACCCGCGCCGGCGACCGATTGCCCTCGCCATTGGAGGTGCCACCCTCATCGGTATCGTTGCCTTCACCATCTGGGGCTGGCTGAGTTAGCTTGCCGACGGGAGGAATTGCAGCTATGAATCGACCGGTTGTCCGTCGCCTGGGTCTTGCACTGATTGTTCTCCTGGTCGTCTCCCTGATCCCGACCTTCATCGCTGCCCAGGCTCCCCCTCCTCCCTTCATCCCCCATCCCTTGGAGGGACGCGACGAGTGCCTGGCCTGCCACGAGACCGGGGTGGATGGGGCTCCCCAGGTTCCTGATGACCACGCGGATCGAACCAACGACATGTGTCCGGTTTGCCACCAGCCGGCGGTCGTCACCGAGGTGGTGCAGCGCGGTGCGCCATCCACGGCGTCGCCGACCGCCGAAGCTGCGACGCCGACTGCAACTGGCCCACCCCCCGTCCCCCACACCCTGAAGGGACGCGAAAATTGTCTGGAGTGTCACGTCTCGCCTGAAGTCACCCCGACTCCCGTCGGGGGACCGCCGGCCATCCCGCACCCACTCATCGGGCGTGAGCATTGCCTGGCCTGCCACCAGGAAGGGGTCGGTGGCGCGCCTCAGATTCCCGACGATCACGCCGGTCGCACCAACGACGTCTGCCAGGCCTGCCATCAACCGGGTCAGATCCCGCCCCCGCCCACCCCGACCATACCGTCTGAACCGATTCCGACCCCCATCGTCTACCCTCGGGTGGAGGGTGTCAACACCTGCTTCGACTGTCACTCGACGCTGGGGGGCAAGCACGCCGACATCACCGCCCAGTGGCAGCGAAGCATCCACGCTGAGCGGGGTGTGCTCTGCGCCGACTGTCACGGCGGTGATCCTTCGGCCAACACCGTGGACGCGGCTATGTCGCCTGACGCTGGCTACATTGGGGTGCCGGCCAAGGCCGACATCCCCGCCATGTGCGCCGGTTGTCACGCCAACGTCGTCCAGATGCGCCAGTACGATCTGCCCACGGACCAGTATGCCAAATACAAGGAAAGCGTTCACGGCATCCGCCTGGCCGAGGGCGATCCAAACGTCGCCACCTGCTTCGATTGCCACGGCGGTCATCAAATACTCAAAGCCAATGACCCGGCCTCTACCGTTTATCCGGCCAACGTGCCCGGCACGTGTGCCAGTTGCCACGCCGACCAGCAACTGATGGCCCCTTATGGCATTCCCACCAACCAGTTCGACCTCTACCGGCAAAGCGTCCACGGCCAGGCCCTGCTCGACAGGCAAGATTTCCGAGCGCCCAGTTGCGCCACCTGTCACGGCACTCACGGCGCTGCCCCACCCGGCTTCGCGGAGGTGGCCAACGTCTGTGGTAGCTGTCACACCGCGACCCAGGATTATTACCTGAAGAGCGCGCATGCCAGCGGTGACGATGGCGCGCCCAAATGCGTCACCTGTCACGGACGTTACGACGTGAGCAAGCCGGGCGAGGCGCTCTATCTGGGGGCAGAGCCCCGGCATTGCGGAGCCTGTCATGCCCCCGACAGCGTGCCCGGTCAGGTGGCCCAATCCTTGTACGACGCCATCGCTGCCGCTGCTCAGGCCTACGACGAGGCCGAAGCTGTCGTCGAGTCGGCGAGGCGGGTGGGGATGCTGGTCGCGCCCCTGGAGGGGCGGCTGCGCGAGGCGAACACCGATCTCATCACGGCTCGTGCCGCTCAACATACCCTCGACGTCGCCACCGTGCGCGAGCGAGCCGACGAAGCCTATGCCATCGCTGACGAGACGAAAGCCAGCGCCGAGGCCGCCATCGCCGAAAGCATCTTCCGCCGCCGGGCAATGGTGGTGGCCGTGGCCATCATCGGGTTGACCATTGTGGCCTTATACCTGCTCAAGCGAGAGCTTGACCGCCAACTGGATGCCGGTTGATGGATCATCCAACATTGGTGACATTTATCACACCTTGTTGTGACAAACGTCACTGTATATGATGGGTAGATTGTTATATCGTGTGGGTAAAATTACCCACACCGATACCCAACTGATACCTGGGAGAAAGCAGAGAGCCACACATGCGAAAGGCTTGCTGATAAATAAATGATACGATGATGTATCACACTTCGTAAGAGGGAGGTGAAGACTATGAAACGAGTCCTTGTAGTCGCTGTCGCCGTCTGTACGCTCTTTTTGCTGACGGCAGCAGTGGCCTTGGCCGATCCGCCCAGCCCTGATGCCACCTACGTGGGCGCGAGCGTCTGCAAAGCCTGCCACGCTGAGAAATACGACGCTGTGTTCCAAACCCGGCACCCGTGGAAGGTGCGGCCGGTGGACGATCCGGGCGTGGAGATCATCGCCGACTGGACTAAAGGGGAGGACGTGCGGACGACCGTGATGGACGACGGTCAGACGCGTCCCTTCACGCTGGACGACGTAGATTACGTGATCGGAGCCAAGCCGGGCTGGAAGCAGCGCTACATCAAGGTGATAGATGGCGCCTGGCGCATCCTGCCGGCTCAGTTCAACCTGGCGACGCAGGAGTGGGTTCCTTACCACGCCGACGAGTGGATGGAAAGGGACTATCGCGACAAATGCGCTGGCTGCCACACTACCGGCTACGACCCGGACACTAAAACCTGGGTGGACTTTGGCGTCACCTGCGAGGCCTGCCACGGTCCCGGCAGTGAGCACGTGGCGGCTGGGGGCGGTGAAGACGTGGCTATCGTGGCCACGGTGGATGCCCAGGTCTGCGCCCGTTGCCACGTGCGCGGCAAAGACGTCAACGGGTATGGCTGGCCGCAGGACTATCGGCCCGGCGGCGACGTGAAGGTGGAAGACGTATATACCTTCGTCACCGTTGAGGACGGCAAGATCTGGCCCGATGGCCATGCCAAGAGTCACCATCAACAGTATATGGAGTGGGTCAACAGCGGTCACGCCAAGGCGCTTGACACGCTCAAGGCCAATCCCCACGCACAAGACTTCTGCGCGGCCTGCCACTCGGCTGATGCCAGGCTGCAAGGGGCCACGCTGGAGACGGCCCAGTTCGGCGTCACCTGTGTCACCTGCCACGATGGCCACACGGGCCAGGAAAGTATGCTGCGAGTGGAGGCCTACGACACCTGTGTGGAGTGCCATAACGGCGGCATCGAAGAAGGTGCGCAGGCCGAGGCCGGTTCCACGGTGCACCATCCTATGCGCGAGATGTTCGAGGGGTGGGGTGCTGTAGGGGTCACGGCCAGCCCGTCGCCGCACTTCTCGGCCAGCGACGGTCCCATCTGCTCCAGTTGCCACATGGTGGGCACGGCCAAGAGCGCCATTCCGGGTGACATCGCCAGCCACGACTGGCGACCCATCAAGCCGGCCGATGCCTCTGAAGGCGAAGGCGACTCGTGCACCGGTTGCCACGAAGGGGCCGGCGACGCGATGAGTGGCGTGTGGGACAGCCGCCAGGCGGAGATCAGCGGGATGCTCGAAGAGCTGAAAGCCCAACTCGACGCCACCAAGGACACTGCGGGCGAGACCGAAGCCTGGAAAGTGGCCTGGACGAACTACACCTTTGTAGATGCCGATGGCAGTCAGGGGATGCACAACTATCCCTACGCCAAAGCTATCCTCGAAGCAGCTATGTCTACGCTGGAGACAGGCGAGGTCACTCCGGCTGAGCTCCCCACCACCGGTGGTGTGCTGCCCGGCGTGATGCCGCTGGTGGTCTCCGGTGTGTCACTGCTGGCCCTGGGTGCTGGCGCAGCCTACGTCGGACGGCGCAAACGCTAAAGCAAAATTTTGTCTCTCGCAATGTGTGGTTTCTCTGCTTCTCACGGGCCGGAATTGCCACTTCCGGCCCGTTTTTTTATCTCGCCATTAGAGGGTGGTCCCCCCGTTGCGTGTTGGTGGCGAAGAGGAGGCAAAGCCCTCACCCACCCCCGCCTGCACCCCCTCCCTCTCCCAATTTGGGAGAGAGGGGGTTGTGCTAAAAGTGACTGTCACCTGCTTTTGCTTAAAATGGAGGTTCCGGCCCGTCCGGGTTGAGGATGTGGCAAAAGTTGTTATTTTGTGGCGGTTTCTGTAAAATAGCCTCAAGAGCCTAACCTGCGCAGGACATCTTAACGATAGCGCTTACGCAGTTACGCTCGAAGCAGGTTTGTAACCTGCGTTTTAGTTCCCCAAGAGGCGTTTTGCGCTCCAACCGGGGGTTACAAACCCCCTCCGAGCATTCAACTGCGTAAGTACTGTTAATGACATGACTCAGTTTGATTCTTTGGGCGCCCACATCGCGCATATCTACTTGCTTTACGGCCTGGCCTTCTTTGCGCTGGGACTGGCCGTGGCTTTGGAAATCGGTCGAACTGAGCCCACCCGTTTCAGCCGGGCGATGCGGCCTCTGGCGGTTTTTGGGCTGGTGCACGGAATCCACGAATGGGTGGAGATGTTTACCATCATTGGTATGGATGCGTATGGCTTTCGACCTTCCATCTGGCTTGAAGGGATGCGCCTGGTCTTGTTGGCTGTCTCCTTTGTATCGCTCATTGCGTTTGGCGTGCAAATGCTGCGTCCGCCCAAACGCTTGCTCTACTCTGATCTGTGGATTGGCCTGGGGATGGTTTGGCTTTATAGCGTGGGGGTGATGGCACTGGGGCGATGGCTGAACTGGCAGCAGCCCGGCTGGTTCGCCGCTGCCGACGTGTTGGCTCGTTACAGCCTGGGCATCCCCGGCGCTGTGCTCGCGGCCGGCGCGCTTTTGAGTCAACGGCGGGCCTTCTTGCGGTTGAATCAACGCGCTTTTGCCAACGACCTGCTGTGGGCAGCGCTGGCTTTTTTGTTGTATGGGGTCGTCGGGCAATTCTTCACGATTGCCAGCCCTCTCTTCCCTTCCACTGTCCTCAATGCCCAAACCTTTCAACGCTGGTTTGGGGTGCCCATTCAACTCTTCCGGGTGATTATGGCCAGCATCATCGCCGTCTTCACCATCCGCGCCCTGCGTTCCTTCGAGTTCAGCCGCCAGCAGGCGTTGGCGGCCGCTCGCTCGCGTGTGGAGGAAGAGATCTCTCGTCGTGATGCGCTGCGTCAGGAATTTTTGCACCGTATTGTCGAGACGCAAGAAGAGGAGCGCACCCGCATTGCTCGCGAATTGCACGACGAATTGGGACAGGTGCTTACGGCGCTGGCGATTGGATTGCGAGGGGCGCAAATATCGGCGGATGAGCCAGACCTTCTTCGGCAGCAACTCCGCCAGTTGGAGGAGATGGCCGTCCACGCACTGGGCGATATGCACCGCCTGGTCAACGAGTTGCGCCCTGCCCTGTTGGATGACATGGGCTTGCCGGCGGCGTTACGTCATCACGTTGAGAACTACGCCAATTTAACAGGCATCGAGACCCAATTGACCATTTGCAAAGATTATGCCCGCCTGCCCAGAGACGTTGAAACGATCTTGTTTCGCGTTACCCAGGAGGCGTTGACCAACATCGCCCGTCACGCTCACGCAACTCATGCCTGGATCAATTTGATGTGTGACGACGATTCTGTGATTTTGCAGATTGAAGACGATGGTCTTGGGTTTGATCCGGCTGCGGAGTTCGATGAAAACAAACAGATTGGCTGGGGACTTATGGGGATTCAGGAGCGGGTTAAGCCGGTGGGCGGGGATGTTCAGATTTGCTCTGAATCAGGTAAAGGAACCCGATTGATCGTTGAGGTTCCCCTTAAAACGGGAGGGATAGATAATGACACCCATCAGGTTGATGCTGGTTGATGACCACGAGATTGTGCGAGCTGGATTGCGTATGTTGTTGCAGTCGCAGCCGGATATTGAAATTGTAGCCGAGGCCAGTTCTGGGGCAGAGGCTATTGAATTGGCGCAAACCCATTCCCTCGACGTGGTGTTGATGGACGTGACAATGCCGGATATGAACGGGATGGAGGCCACCCGTCAGTTGAAGGCCCGTTGTCCCTCGGTGGGTGTCCTGGCCTTGACGATTCACGAAGAGGAGGACTACTTCTTCCAGATGCTCGACGCGGGCGCCTCTGGCTACATTCCCAAACGGGCCGCTCCTGACGACCTGCTCCGGGCCATCCACACGGTTTATCAAGGTGAAGTATTTTTGCATTCCTCGGTGGCCCGGGCGCTGGTTAAAGATTTCTTGCAACGGGGTGGCGTGGCTTCGGAGGAGAGCCTTTCCACTCTTACGGAGCGGGAGCGGGAAGTGCTGACCCTCATCGCCGAGGGACTGACTAACAAACAAATTGGCGAGCAACTGGGCATCAGCCCCAAAACGGTTGCCCGCCATCGAGATAAGATCACCAAAAAACTCAATCTATCCAGCCGCGCCGAACTAACTCGATACGCGATTCAAAAAGGGTTGATCAGTCTCTCTGATCAGTTTTGATCTCCTCAACTTAATCTGCTCGTAAGCGTTCACCCCTCCCTGCCAGGGAGAGGCCGGGGGAGGGTGGAATCTCACTCAGATGAACCCGGTCAGCGGTGGGCTTTGTCCCACCCACTGCTGACCGGGTTTGTTCGTGGTATCTCTAATCGTCGTCCTTGCTGTTATCGTTGCCGCCGTGGTCGCCATCGTTGGCATTGCCATCGTGGCCGCTGTCGTTGGCGTTGCTATCGTGGCCGCTATCGTTGGCGTTGGCGTCGTGGTCATCGTCGTCGTTGGCGTTGCTGTCGTAGTCGCCGTCGTTGACGTTGCTGTCGTAGTCGCCGTCGTTGGCGTTGCTGTCGTAGTCGTCGTCGTTGGCGTTGGCATCGTGGTCGTGGTCGTTGGCGTTGGCATCGTGGTCGTCGTCGTTGGCGTTGGCATCGTGGTCGTCGTCGTTGGCGTTGGCATCGTGGTCGTGGTCGTTGGCGTTGGCGTCGTGGTCGTCGTCGTTGGCGTTGGCGTCGTGGTCGTCGTTGGCGTTTTCGATGTCATCGTTAGCGTTGCCATTGAAGCCATCGTCGTCATTGGCGTTGCCGTTGAGATCGTCGTTGTCGTTGGCATTGCCGTTGCCGTCGAAGGTGTCGTCGGTGGGCTCAATTTCGCGAGCCACCATCTCGCCGCCATCGTTGATACGCACGTGCACTTTGACCATCTCGCCGACGCTCAGCGAACCTTTGACCTCGGCGCCGGTCCCGATGATGATGGTTTGCCCATCTACGACGATGTAGCCGTCGCCGACCTCTTCGATGGTACCTGTGATCTCGACCTCGGGAGAACTCGACGAGGACTCGCTGACCCCTTCGGCCACTCCTGCGTAGGCGATGGCCGGCACCGCCATAGCGAGAAGCATTACCAGAACTACCAGTGCGTTAAATCGTTTGAGAGTTGTCATTTTTTTTCCTCCTGTTTTTGGTTTACACCCTGGTGGGCGTTGACACCCTGGTGGGCGTTGACACCCTGGTGGGCGCTGACACCCCTGTGGGCGTTTTGGATTTTGATGTTTCGAATTGGATAGACTGAGATAGATATTTGCTGTCTACGATGCTCTTCGTTACTCACCCCCTTCTTCTGTGGCCGCGGTTTCTTGAACAACCTGAAACACGGCGGCGTAGTCGTCTCGATGTACTTCTACCAGATTGGGGTCCTCGTCGGCCTCCCGCAGGAATTTTTTGTGCTTGAGGTCGGTGAGAACGTAGCTGGCGCCGAACATCTGGCTGATGACCTCTGAGGGGCGCTCGATGCGGCCTTTGCTGATGTCTACCCACGTGTCGTAGAGGTCGGAGTCGTAGAGTTGCATGTAGGTTGGGTCCAGGCCCAGGGTGTAGGTGTTGTGTGTGTTGTAGAAGAAGAGACGTGTAAAGTCATCCCAATCGGTCTGAAAGACGCGGGCACCGGCCGGTGTATTCGTTTGCAGCCAGGCCGAAGCTTCGGCGTAGCGTTGGTATGGCTTGGAGCGTTCTACGCTCTCGCGAGAGGCGTTCAGGTTGAGCCAAAGAGTCGGCAGCAGGACGATGACCATCAAGACGGCAAGGGTTCGAGATCGCCAGGTTTGTGTTGGCACCCGGTGAGGGAGGCGGCGGAGGGTCTGGTCCAGCGGCAGGTTCGGCGGATTGTCACGCCGGGCTTCCCCCTCCAGCCAGCGCTGTATGAGCGGGCTCCAGGCGATGGCGGCGAAGATCAGGGCGAAGGCCGGAAAGTATTCCACAAAGTGGCGGGCCTTAAAGAGCATAGCGCCGAACAAAATGGACAAGAAGAAGGTGACGGCTGTTCGGGCGTCCATGCGCCGGTTGTGCAGGCCCAGGGCAAAGGCCCCGCCCAGGAAAGCAACCAGCGCCAGCCCTGCGTTTTCTGCCAGTTGTGTGGTCTTGTAGGGATACCACTCGCTGCCCACTCTGACACCGGTTGTGTGGGTCAGCTTGGCCGCGATGTGTCGGTAGGTGAAGATGAGATTGTTGGGAAAGTAAGGGTTGATGAGCAGGCCCAGCCCTACGCCCAATCCCACGTAGACCAGTGCTCGCCATGGCAGGCGACCCTCGATCAGCCAGCTCACAGCAACGTAGACGCCGGTCACGATCAGAATCAACGGGAAAGCGTTGTAGAGCCACACGTAGAAAAAGGCCAGGGGCAGCAGCCGGCGATGCTTGCCGGTGAGGAGCCAGTGCAGCGTCAGCACCAGAACTGCCAGTGACAGCGATAGCGACCGAGGCATACTCATCCGGTAGATGAACGCCTCCGACACCACCAGCAGGCCGAGGGACCACAGTACCGCATAAGGCACTCGCTGGCTGCGCAGTAGCCACCAGACGGCCAGAAAGGTGAGGGACGCGAAGATGACACTCGCCCACTTAGCCCCTATCCGCAGGTCGCCGAAAGTGAAGGGCATAAGGAACACGTGGTAGAGAAAGTGATGATTCGCAAATTCCTCGGCGTTCAGGATTGTGAGCGGCAACCACTCGAAACTCGGTCGAAGTCCCTCGGTGCGCATCAGATAGGCCATCTTGATGTGGTAGTAGCCGTCGTTGCCGACCAGGCTGGGCGTGGCAAATTGCACGGTGGCCAGGAACGTCACAAAGAAGGCGAAGAGCCCGGCGGCGGTCAGCAGTGTACGCCACTCGATGCGGGACGCGATTTGTGCCCGCCCAGACGAAGCTTCACCGCGACTTGCTGCGCTTGCCCGGTTTTTCCGTCTGCCCAGGTAGTGCCTGGTCACGTCCGTTGAAACCTTGCTGAGTTTGCTCGTCATACTCTCTCCCTCTTGCTTGACCGATGGTGCGCCTCAGTCCGACGCCTTACATGTCGCCAAAATCGCCAAAAGGTTACGCGGCCACATTTCAATTCCTTGACTTGAAACAACTTTTGGTGCATCATAGCGCATCGGCGACCGGCCCCTGGAGAACGTGTCGTTCAGTGTACATGTCGAAGAAATCGCCAAAAGGTTACGCAGATAATGTACCACGATCCAGACCCCTGGTGGTTAATCGCCGGTTAAGGTGGCCTTAAATTCAGGTTAAGTAACCGTTCAGGTAGTCTCCCCGTTAACCGTTGATGACGTTTGGGAGTGCGAGGGCTTGCCCTCTCCCTCCCCCCAACCCCCTCCCTCTCCTAAATTGGGAGAGGGAGGGGGTGCAGACGGGGGTGGGTGAGGGCTTTGCCTCCTCTCGCCGTCAACACGCAAGAGGGAGACTACCCAACTGCGTAAGTCCTGTAATATGAGCGAATCAGAAGGAGAGAGGGCGGCGCGTAACTTTTAGGCCGATTCTGCGACATGAATATGGGACAGAGGTATGGGCTCACAACTTCTAGAGCAGGCTAAGCGCTTTGATCCTGACGCACTTCGCGCGTTGCATGATCGGTTCTACGAGCCGGTCTATCGTTACGTCCGCTTCAAAGTGGGGGATCCTCACATTGCTGAGGATTTGACCAGCGAAGTGTTTGTGAGGGTGCTGGAGGCGTTAAAGCGGGGTAAGGTGTGGCACACAACGCCTGATGCCTGGATATTTGGTATCGCCAGGAACGTAGTCGCCGACCACTACCGGAAGAAAGGCCGGCACGTTGAAGTCGTGCTCGACGAACGGTTGGCCGTCCCTTCAGAGGAGAGTCCTGTTCAGCACGTGATGGCCGCCGAGCAGCACGAAGAATTGGCCCAAGCGATCACTTTGCTGACCGATGAACAACGTGACGTCATTCTGTTGCGGTTTATGGAAGGGCTTAGTATCAAAGCTGTAGCAGAGGTGCTGAACAAAACGCCCGGCGCTGTGAAAGGACTCCAATATCGAGCCTTGCGTGCGCTCTCAGAGGCGATGCAGCACCTTTCGGACGAGTACGCAGCCAGGGGAGCGCCGTCATGAGTATTGAAATGCACAACAGAGCTGAATCTCTACGAGAGGACATACTCGATCAGGCCATCGAACGCTTGACCGCCGGCGAGAGCCTGGACGCCATCCTGACCGGTGCCGGCACCGATGCCGCCTGGCTGGAGCCACTGCTGATTTCGGTAGCCGGCGTGCGTGATCTGCGAGAGGTCGTGCCCGTCCCCCCGGCCGAGGCCAGCCTGTCCCGGTTCCTGGCCGAGGCCGAACGCCTCGCAGAGCTTCCCGCCGAACCAGCGCCGCGTCACTGGTGGGAGCGTTTGGCCGACAGTCTACGTTTCCCGACCGGGGGCGTTCCCCGCCTGGCGACCACCGCTATCTCGGTGCTGGTGATGGCAACCGTTCTGACGGTGGGGAGCGCGCTGTTCCTGGCGACCGATTCGGCCGCTCAAAGCATTTTGCCCGGCCAACCTCTTTATCCGATCAAGCGACTGGGAGAAGAGGTGTACCTCTGGTTGCCGCAGAGCAGCGAGAGTCGAAGCGCCAAATCTCTCGAATACGAAAGGCGACGGCGCGACGAAGTTCGTCAACTGTTGGACCGTCGTCTTGAAGCCCGCGTCGCCTTCCGGGGCGTGGTCGAGGCTCTTGGCGCCGATTACGTGGCGGTCAGTGGCGTTTCCCTGCGGATGGTGGACGACGCGCAGGTCGAGGGATCGCTGACGGTGGGCGCCCAGGTGTTGGTCGAGGCGCGCACCGTCAGCGACGGCACACTCGTCGCCGAGCACATTGTGGTCGAGCAGCCGGGGCAGCCTGCGGCGGCTCCCTCTCCCTCTCCCACGGCCACGCCCCGGCCCACAGCCACACCCCAGCCCACGGCTACCCCTACCGCCACGTCTGAGACCGTGGTAGCGCCTGCCGTCACGCCAACGCCAACCCAAAAAGCCACGTCCACCCCCACACCTCGGCCGACTGCTACTCCTACTGCTATGATGCCGACTGATACCCCCACCCCGTCGCCGACCGCGACCCACGAGCCTACCGCTACAGCGACTCCGACCCTCGCGCCCACCGAAGAGATGACCGAGCCGCCGGCAGGCAACGACAATGGCGACGTGGGCGATGACAACGACAACGTTGATGACAACAGCAATGACAATGGCAACAGCAATGACAACGGCAACGGCAATGACAATAGTGATAATGGCAACGACAACAGCGGCGATGGTATGGGCAGTGGCGATCACGACGACAATGATAACGGCAACGAGAACGACAGCGGTGGTCACGAGGGCAACGACAACAGCGTGCCTAAATAGTGAGCGCTCACCCTTCCCTGACGGCTATGCATTACCCACATGTCGTTCCGGCCGCTTTTTGCTGCGAATAAATCCGCAGCCTAATAGCTAAAGTCGGCTCAAGCCGACTGCTCCTCCCCCGATTCTGGGCAAAGACAGCACGTTTCAACGTGCTTGGGCTATT
>JAJRXB010000349.1 GCA_024276515.1 Chloroflexota bacterium | reverse complement strand
GTAGGTGTTAGTTGGAACGAAGTCCACGATGCCCGGTTCCAATATCAATACCCCGGCATTGGCCAGATCAGTGAATGCCTCTGTCGGCAATGGCTTTTCCACGAAGCGAATCACCCGTCCGGCCGCGTCCAGTTCGACCAATCCACACTCCGTCGGGTTGGGCACCCGGTACAGCGCCAAGCTAAGCCAGGCCGGGGCCCCACCGTCATCCCACTGCCGGTGAAAGCGCACCAGGGCGGATAGATCCAAATTGGTCAACACGTCGCCGTACACCACCACGAAGGTGGAATCGAAGTAGTCCCGCAATTTGCGCACGGCCCCAGCCGTGCCCAGAATCGGATCTTCGACCGAATAACATATCTCCACTCCAAACCCGGTACCGTCACCGAAATAGGCCTGTATAACCTCCGGCTGATAGTGCAAGTTGATGGCTATTTGGGTGATGCCATGAGACTTCAGCCAGATGAGGATGTGCTCTAACACGGGCCGACCGGCCACGGGCAGCATAGGCTTGGGCTTGTCCAGGGTCAAGGGCCGCAGCCGGGTGCCCTCACCGGCGGCCAGGATGAGTGCCTTCATCCACCCTCCACTCGTCGCAACGTCCCCATCTCCTCCATCCGTGCCTCCGCTTCGGCGTAGTAGTCCCGGAACCCGGGTTGCGCCTGTGCCCAGGCGATATAGCCGTCTACAATTTCCTCCAGCCCCACCACCGGCTCCCAGCCCAGGGTCTTGAGTTGGCGCACGTCGGAGAAGATGTGGCGGGTGTCGCCAAAGCGGTAGAGGCCAGGTACTTCCGGGTCAAGGTCCACCCCAGCCCGCCGGGCGATAAGGTGAGCGTAGTCCAGCACGCTAACCTGCCGGTCACCACCCACGTTGAAAACCTGGTAATCGGCGCGGGAGTCTTCCAACACCAATAGATTGGCCCTAGTCACATCGTAGACGGAGACGTAATCGCGCAACTGGTGCCCATCTTCATAGCACACAGGAGCCTTGCCGTTGAGCAGCCGCTGGGTGAATATTCGCAAAACACCAGAGTAGGCGTTACGGAAAGACTGCCGTGGTCCTTGCACGATGGAATAGCGCATGGCCACGGTGGGGATGCCGTAACGCTTCCCCAGGTTGAGAGCGATCATCTCCTGGGTGTACTTGCTCATGGCGTACTGGTTGTGGGGATTGACCATTGCCTCGTCGGTCCACTGCGGCTCCATCGGTTGGCCGCACGCCGGGCACCTCACCTCCCAGTTCCCGCGTCGCAACTGCGCCTCCTCCCGCAGCGGCGGATACTGGATGGAGTGAGGGGGCGAGGGGGCGAGGGGGTGACAAGGAGACAAGGAGACGTGGACAGCAGCGCAGCGATACTTCCCTTCTCCATAAACTGCCTGAGACGACGCCACCACCACCTTGCGCACCGGCAACCGCTTCTCGACGATGATCTCGTAGAGCAGCGCCGTGCCCACACTGTTGACGTGGAAAAACTTGCTGAAGTCGGGCAGGTAGTCCTGATAGGCCGCCAGATGAAAGACAGCATCCACTCCCTCCAGGGCCTGCTCCCAGGCAGCCCCGTCGCGCACGTCGCCCTCGATGAACTCCACGTCGTCCACGGGGACGTAACCGGGGATGCGGCCCGCCACGTGGACGGGCGGAGCCAGGCTATCCAGGATGCGCACTGCATAGCCCTTCTCCATCAACAGATCCACCGTGTGGGAGCCGATGAAACCCGCGCCACCGGTGACCAGTACTTTCATCCATCCTCCTTCATCCATCCGTTCTTCTTCCCCTGGTTAAATGACTATATCACTTCCCGAAAGCTCCGATGATGCACCTGCAAGCAGTTTGACAATATTCGGACAAATTCTCGGTCAATCCAGCACCGCTGGAAGCTTTCGGGAAACTCTGCTGTTGGCCTGTCAGCCACGAATCCGTCGGCTGCCCCTTCAGCGGAGTTTACAGTACCCCGTTGGTCAAAGCAAACAGCGAGCGCCCCCGCCCCCCTTGCCCCTCGCCTCACGGCGTGAACTGGGCAATAGCCATCATGATGGTCAAGATGGTGCCGAACAGGGCAATGGAGCCAATCAGCCATCGCGTCTGCACCAGCATCCGTTCGTTCATCCGGTCCAATCGCGACTCGAAACGTTGCCCCATCTGGTCGAACCGCTCGTTCATCTCCCGTCGCAGTTCCCCCAGGTCACTGCGGAACTCAGCACGAGTCTGCGCTTGCTCCTCGCGAAACTCAGCCCGAGTCCCCGCCAGTCCCTCCTTGATGAGAGAAACGTCGCGCTCCAACACGTCCAGCCGAGACAGCACCTCCCGATACTCACTCGTCCCGGGGAACGCTCTTCTCCCCCTCTCCCCCTCTCCCCCTCTCCCTGTCTCCCCATCCTAAACGCTCCCGCACTCCCCCTCACCCACTCGTCGAAGTCCCGTATCTCGTTGCGCCCCGTGATCTGCCACAGACCTGGACCATGGCCCGGAACTCGGTCATCCGGACCGGTCAGTATTCCTTCAAAATCACCGGCATCACCTCTTCCAGATGAGTCTCAGGG
>JAJRXB010000348.1 GCA_024276515.1 Chloroflexota bacterium | reverse complement strand
TCGCCGCCCCCCAGGCAGAGGGAGGCGACGCCGGTTTTCAGTCCCCGGTCCTTGAGGGCGTAGATGAGGGTGGTCAGCACCCGCGCGCCGCTGCAACCGATGGGGTGTCCCAGGGCGATGGCGCCGCCGTTGACGTTGACCCTGTCCCAGTCCAGCCCCAGTTCGCGGCCGTCGGCCAGCATCTGGGCGGCGAATGCCTCGTTGAGCTCGAAGAGGTCCACCTCGTCCTGTTTGAGGCCGGTCTTCTCGTAGAGCTTGCGGACGGCGTGCACCGGCGCGATGAAGAGCCACAGCGGTTCGACGGCGGCTTGAGCGTAGCCGGTGATGTGGGCCAGCGGCTTCACCCCCAGTTCGTCCGCCTTTTGGCGACTCATCACCACCAGGGCGCTGGCCCCGTCGGTGAGGCCGGGGGAGTTGCCGGCCGTCACTTTGCCTCCCTCTTTGAAGACCGGCTTGAGCCGCGCCAGGGCTTCGATGCTGGTGTCGGGGCGCGGACCTTCGTCGGTGTCGATCAACTGGGGGGGACCTTTTCGCTGGGGCACTTCCACCGGCACAATCTCGGCCTTGAAGCGGCCAGTCTGGATGGCGGCCACCGCCTTTTGGTGGCTCTTGAGGGCGAACTCGTCCATCTCTTCGCGTGAGATCTCAAACTGGTCGGCGATGAACTCGGCCGAGTTGCCCATGTGATGGTCTTCGAAGGCGCACCACAGCCCATCGTGGACGACGGCGTCTTTGAGGGTGGCGTCGCCCAGCCGGTAGCCGGTGCGGGCTTTGGGCAGCAGGTAGGGGGCGTTGCTCATGCTTTCCATGCCGCCGGCCACGACGACGTCGGCGTCGCCGGCCCGGACCATGGCAGCCCCCAGCATCACCGCTTTGAGGCCCGATCCGCAAACCTTGTTGAGGGTGGTGGCGCCGATTTGGGGGGGCAACCCGGCGCCGATGGCCGCCTGCCGGGCCGGCGCCTGGCCCTGCCCGGCGGGGACGACGACCCCCATCAGCACCTCGTCTATCAGGGTCGGGTCCACCCCGGCCCGCTTCACCGCTTCGGCGATGGCTGCCGCGCCCAGTTGCGGGGCCGACAGGGGCGACAGGTTGCCGAGGAATTTGCCCATCGGCGTGCGGCACGCGCTGACGACGACGACATCACGCGAATCGTTCATAGATACTCCCTCCTTGGAGTGGTTTGTGGGTCGTTCCACAGTCGTTATTTTACCAAAATTTGAGGGATTTGCCCAGCACTACAATCACACGGGGATGTTCGCGATTTTTGGGTCAGGTGACAGTCACTTTCAAAAGTGACTGTCACCTTGGGTTTTGATGAAACCTTTGGGCGCAGGTTGAGTCTAAAGGAGAGGTGGGTGCTCGTGAACGAGTGCCTTGAGCCGAGCATACGTGTCGTCGAGCCATTCGGGAATGACGCGCATTTCGGCGATGACCGGCATAAAGTTGGTGTCGCCGTGCCAACGAGGGACCACGTGGATGTGAATGTGATCGTCAATGCCGGCGCCGGCCGCCTTGCCGATGTTGATGCCAACGTTAAAGCCATTGGGGTTCATTGCCTGGCGCATCAATTTGATGAAGTGAGAGACCAGGTGTATCATCTCGGCCTGGACTTCGGGTGACAGGTCTTCCAGGCTGGCCACGTGTTCGTAAGGCAAGATCATCAGGTGACCATTGTTGTAGGGGTAGAGATTCAAGATGGCGAAAGCGTGCTGTCCGCGAAACAAGACGTAATTCTCCCGATCTCGCTCAGGGCCTTGTGCCAACTTCTCGCAAAAGACGCAGTCTTGACTCTTCTTATCGCCGGTGATGTAGGCCATACGCCAGGGTGTCCATAGTCGTTTCAAGGGGATCTCCGTGGAGTGCATGAAGTGTCGACAGATATTTTACCAAAAGCTCCCTATTCAGGCAATCGGGCGAAAAAGATCTGCCGGTGAGTGAAAAACTGTTTGATATTTCACAATTTTACGATGAAGTTTGGTGGGCCACTTTGGATGTGGTATAATGGTCGCCAAAATAAGGGGCCTGTCCGAAAAGCCTTGTGCCAAAGTCGCTGACGTGTTTGTAGGGCATGCCTTAACCGTTCGGATAGGCGCTGAGGAACTTTTGGAGGTGCTATGACAAAGAAGTCTGATTATATGATCAGCCGGCGCGGGTTTGTGGGGGGCATCGTGGGGCTGATAGGTGCCATCATGTCCACCGTCATTGGATTGCCCGTCGTCGGCTACGTGGTATCGCCGGCCCTCAAAAAAGGAGGAAGGGAGGAATGGCTGACACTGGCCCCGGCGTCAGCCGCCGAGCCGGGTGTCCCCACGCCTTTTACCTTCTCTCGGATGAAGGAGGTGGGCTGGCGGCGGGTCAGGATCAACCGGACAGTATATGCCATCACCAACGATGGCGAGAATGTCACGGTCTTCTCCGATGCCTGCACGCATTTAAGTTGCAAAGTCCACTGGGATGCGGAGCGAAATGCCTTCGTTTGTCCCTGTCACAACGGCGTTTTCGACAAGGAGGGGAACGTGGTGAGCGGTCCTCCGCCCAGGCCACTGGACCGTTTTGAAGCCAAAATTGAAAATGATCAACTGATGATACTGGTGGAGGGTTAGGCTATGACGACCAGGGTGATTGACTGGCTTGACGAGCGAATGGGTCTCCTGGTGGTTTGGAACACGATTTTCGACCGGAAGGTCCCCAAGGTCAATTGGTGGTACACACTGGGCAGTGCTTCTCTCTTCCTGGCAATTATGCAGGCGGTGACGGGCATCTTTCTGACCATCTATTATATCCCCACCCCCGAGGAGGCGTATAGCAGCGTCGAATACATTATGAGCGACGTGGCTTTTGGCTGGCTGATACGGGGGATGCACCATTGGGGGGCCACGTTGATGGTCGCCATTGTTTTCCTTCATTTGCTGCGGGTGTTCTACTACGGAGCCTACAAGTACCCGCGTGAAGTCACCTGGGTGACCGGCGTGTTCTTGTTTCTGGTGACGATGGGACTGGGCTTCACCGGCTATCTCCTGCCGTGGAATCAGCGAGCTTATTGGGCTACTGCGGTGGGGAGCAGCATTGTGGGGACGGTTCCCGTGGTGGGAGACTTTTTGCTGCGAGTGTTGCGGGGCGGTGACGACCTGACCATCCTCACCCTGTCTCGCTTCTTCGGTGTTCACATCTGGTTCCTGCCGGGTATGCTGTTTATTCTCATCGGCATCCACCTGTACCTGGTCGTCCGTAATGGAATCAGCAACATGCCTAAGTCAGACGAATGAGTGTCGGGAGAAGATAGCTGTGAACGACCACGAAAAACAGATCATCCAAAAACGATACCAGGAAGAAAAGGCGCGGGGCGTTAAATTCTTCCCCGACATCGTTTACAAAGACGCCATCGTTGCCTTTTCCCTTTTCATCCTCCTGGTGGGATTGGCGACTTTTGTCGGCGTGCCGCAGGAGCCGCCGGCCGACCCCAACGACACGAGCTACATACCCCGGCCGGAGTGGTACTTTCTGTTCCTCTTTGAAATGTTGAAGTTCTTTCCAGGCCAGATCGAGTTCATCGGGACGGCAATCATTCCTGGCATTGCCATCCTCTTGCTTTTGCTGTTGCCCTTTTTCGACCGCAGCATCAAGCGACATCCGCGCAACCGGCCGGTGGCGACGATCACGATGTCGGTCATCGTGGCCGGGATGGTTTTGCTGACCATCCGGGCGGTGATAACCACCCCTCCCCAGGCCGAGGCGGTAGGGCTTTCGTATCAGGAGCAGGTAGCCGCCGGCCAGGAACTCTATGGGGAGTATTGCGCCGAGTGTCACGGTGAAGAAGGTGAGGGCGGCGTGGTCGAAGGCGTGGAAGGGCTGGAGGGGACTTACCTGGAAGCCATCAACAGCGAAGATTACCTTTACACGCGCACCGATGAGACGACCTTCCTCGTCATCGAATACGGCCAGCCCAATCTGGGGATGCCTGCCTTTGGCCTGGCCTACGGAGGAGAGCTGACCAATCAGCAGATCAACGCCATCGTCACTTTTGTGCGAAGTTGGGACGACCGGATCGTCATCGAGGAAGAAGCGGGGGCCGTCCCAACCCTGGCCGAAGGGGAGATCCCCGATTACGAGACTCACGTCTATCCCATCTTCAGGCGTCGCTGCCTCTCCTGCCACCGTGAGGGCAAGGAAAAAGGCAACTACATTATGAGCAGCTACGAGAGCGTGATGACCAGCGGCGACCACGCGCCCAACGTCATCGGCGGCGATCTGAACAGCAACCTCATCCGCATGATCAATCGGGAGGAGATCGAGGCCGGTGGTCCGATGCCGCCCACCCGACCGCTGCGCCCGGAAGAGATAGACATTATCACCCGCTGGGTCGAGGCAGGGGCGTTGCCCGTGCGAGCAGAGGCCGGGCTGGAGGCCACCGAGAGCGTCACCGGGACGCTGGAGGCGACCGAAACACCGGCACCATAAAGGGCTATCAATCCCTGGCCCCCAGTTCCGACTTCCTGGCGTTGGACTGGGGGCTTTTCTGGTTGTAATCGTTCACCCTCTGTTTTTTCGGCGGTTGCCAGGCCAGGGAAATCGCTCC
This sequence comes from Chloroflexota bacterium, assembly GCA_024276515.1. Classification (GTDB taxonomy): domain Bacteria; phylum Chloroflexota; class Anaerolineae; order 4572-78; family NAK82; genus JAJRXB01. The sequence goes on along the minus strand of JAJRXB010000348.1, from coordinate 703 downwards.
TACCGGGCGTTCCGCCGCGAAGTCCCCCTGCGTGGACCGGTTTTTTAGCCCGCGCAGGCGGGCGTTGTGGCCGAAGGCCCTGTAGGGGCGACTTCAGTCGCGTTTACTGAAAGGAGGCTGAACGGTTACTTCTGGTTTTATGCCCCTCCATTTGCCCGAATCCGTGATTGGCGGTAAAGTATGCCCGATTTCAACTGGGAACGTGACTGCTCAGGCAGAGGAACCCTTGCGAAGGTTTCGTGATGGATTTCAAGCCGAAAACATCACCTTCGCAAGGGTAGCTGAGTAGTGACCTGGGAACAACAAACTGAGGTGCTCGTGCTCGCCCGTGGATCCCGACCGGGAAGACGATGGGGACAACTGCTGTTGCTCGTGTTTTTGCTGGCTGCCTGTGGCCGTCCTTCGACGACCCCTGCCCCCCCGAAGGCGACCGACGAGGCCACGTCCCTGACCGCCGATCTCCAATCTCCAGCCGCCGGCCCGCGGGCTGCAATTGAGCCCACCTCTTCCTTCTCTGCGCCGACAGATGCCTATCCTGCCGAAGCCACCCCCTGGCCGACCCCACTCCCCACGCCGGCGGTTCCTCCTATGCCTATCCCCACCCCTTCCGGGCCGCCCACCGACGTGTACGTCGTCCGGCCTGGTGACACGTTGAGCGTCATCGCCCTCTATCGGTGCGGCTGTGAGGTGGAGGAACTGGCTG
>JAJRXB010000016.1 GCA_024276515.1 Chloroflexota bacterium | reverse complement strand
CCGGCCAGAGCCCCCCGCTCAAAACGCCTCCAGGGTTCCCCGTCGCTTGGCCTGAGCCTCGAACCAACTGAAGAGGGCAAAGCCCACCAGCGCGTAACCCAGCCCCACGGCCAGTTCGCCCACCAGCAGCGGCCACACCTCGGCCAGCGACCCGCCGCTCACCAGCAGCCGCGCCGACCGGATACCTCGCGTGAGCGGCAACCCGGAACTGATCGCCTGCATCCAGGCCGGCATCCTGTCCGGGGGCAGGTTGGCCCCGCTGAAGACCAGCAGCAGAAAGAAGACGGTGTTGTTGACGAACATCACGTTCAACGCCACCAGACTGATGCTGCCCAGCAGCAGTCCCAGCCCGCAAGTGCTGACGGTGGTGACCAGGATGGTCAGCGCCAGGCCGGGCAGATTGGCCGCGCTCAGGTCCAGCCCCAGCAGCAGCACCCCCCAGGTGAAGCCCAGCACCACCGTCAGCATGCCGTCCAGGATGTTGAAAAAAGCCCGGCCCAGAAACGTGACCAGCCGGTTGGCGGGTGAGCCAACCAGGTAGATCAGCGTCCCCTCATTGCGCTCTCGCCCCACCGTCATCGTCACCCCGAAGATACCGTTGATGGCAGCCACCTGCAGCGCGTTGCCCACCACGTAAAACTGGGCCGTGTCGCGCCCGGTGGCCGACATCCCCAGGTAGGTGAAGAAGAGCATATAGGTGAGGGGCGCGAGGACCTTGGAGGCCACGTAGCTGGCAGGTTGGGTCCAGGTGAAAAGGGCGATGTACGACAGCCACGCCCCGCTCAGAAATATCCGTATCGCCGCCGAGAATTTATACACCGTCGAACTCCAATCCTTCCGGCCCCTCGTAGTTTCAGGTGACAGTTTCAGGTGACAGTCACTTTCAGAAGTGACTGTCACCTGAAACTACGGGCTCCGCCCTACTGCAACCCCAACGTTGCCTCCTCCCTGGCCCGGCGCAGCAGGGCGCGGAAGAGCCAGGCGGAGACGAACCAATAAGCCACGCTGAAGCCCACCAGCAACCCCCAACTGACGTACACGTCGCTCACGGGCGCGCCGCCGCTGGAGGTGGCGTGCAGCGCGCGGGCCGCCCAGTAGGGGGAGAGGGCGTAGCTGATGGGCGTCGTCCAGGCCGGCAGCAGGGCGACGGGGAACAGAAAGCCGCCCACGATGTACATGGGGAACTCCAGCGCGTTGGCCCACACGTTGGCCCCCACGTTCACCGACATAAAGGGAGCGATGACCAGCCCCATCGAAATCAGCGCCAGCACCGTCAGCAGCAGCGACACGGCGAAGAGAAACGGGTAGGCAATCGTCAGCCGGAAGCCGAAGAAGAGCGCCGCCAGCGGATAGCTGAAGAGCATCGAGCTGACGGACATGGTCGTGTTGGCCAGCGTCTTGCCGATGATGACCGTCGCCAGGTGGGTGGGACTGCCCACGATGTTCTCCAGGTTGCCGGTCCAGCGTTCAAATTCGATGTTGAAACTGCTGAAGAAGAGGGTCCCGCTCCATAGCCCGGTCATCGCGCTGCCGACGATGACGTAAATGGCCTGGAAGCCCTCCGTATTGCGCAGCATGTAAATCGCCAGCAGGGCCACAATGAGCGGCTGCACGACGACCGTAAAGATGACAAAGGCATCCACAGCCACCTGCTTGAGATGCAAGTAGTAGACAGTCCAGACCACCCGCAGGCGCGAGAGGACGTGGGTCATGCCTCGCCTCCCACCAGCCGCACGTAGGCGTCCTCCAGCGTCGGCTCGCGGACGGCCACGTTGCCGACCCGCAGGCCCAATCCCTGCAAAGTGTTGACCACCGGCGCAACGGCCGCCGCCCCATTGGCCGACTGGACCAGCAACGCCTGCTTTTGGTCCCGGTTCTCCACCGACACCGTGTCCACGCCGTCCAGGGCACGGACGCGCTCCACTGCCTCGGGCGGGATGCCGAACACCTCCACCTCGACCACCGACAGGTCTTGCACGTGATGCTTCAACCCGGCCGGCGTGTCCAGCGCCACGATCTTGCCCTGATCGATGACGGCAATGCGCTGGCACAGAGCATCGGCCTCGAACATGTAGTGGGTGGTCAGCAGGATGGTCTTTTGCTCCGATTGCAGGTCCCGGATGGTCTGGCGTAGTTCCCGCGCGCCGACCGGGTCCAGGCCCATCGTCGGCTCGTCGAGGAAGAGGACCTCCGGGTCGTGGAGCAGGGCACGGGCGACGTGCAATCGCTGCTTCATGCCACGGGAGTAGCCCTGGATCTTCTCGTCACCCCGGCCGCCCAGCCCGACCAGTTCCAACAGATAGGGGATGCGTCGCTTCTGCACGTCGGGGGGCACGTGATACAGATTGGCGAAGTACACCAGGTTGTCGTAGCCGGAGAGTCGCCAGTAGAGCCCCCGCTCGCCGCCGAAGACGAAACCGATGCGCGGGCGAATCTGGCCCGCCTCCTGCACCAGATCGTAGCCCAGCACACGGGCCTCCCCCGCCGTGGGGGTGAGCAGCGTGGTCAGCATCTTGACCGTCGTCGTCTTGCCTGCCCCGTTCGGCCCCAGCAACCCAAACAGTTCCCCCTGCGCCACGCTGAAATCAATGCCGTCTACTGCCAGCACCTCCTTCACCCTGCGCCGGAAGACGCCAATCTTGGCCCGGTAGACCCGCTTGAGCCCCTGCACTTCGATGGCGTTCATGTGTCCCCCTCTGATGCAGCACTCGATACGCGCCACGCGCCCATTATACCCCAAACAATTGTTCTAGCACAAGCGGTGATCTTCTTTCTTCCCGCGTCAATCATCCGCTTATCCGCATCGTATCCGTTGCCTTTCGCTTGGACATCCCCCCTGAATTGCGTTATAATGGGGCGCGATTGCGCGCGTGAAACGTACCTGCGGAGTGCCCACAGAATGAAGGCTGGAGGTTCCCATTGCCCCGCTATTCCCGCATCACCGGTATGAACGACGTGCTGTTCGAGGAGCAACGCTACTGGCGTCACATCCTCGACCGCGTTCAGCACGTGGCAGACCTGTATGGCTATCGCCGTATTGACGTGCCTATTATGGAAGTCACCTCGCTGTTTGTGCGCGGCGTCGGCGAGGGGACCGACATCGTGGAGAAGGAGATGTACTCCTTCGAAGACCGGGATGGCACTCACATCAGCCTGCGCCCGGAGTTCACCGCGGGCATTATGCGAGCCTACATCGAAAACGGCCTGCACGTGCTCCCCTCGCCAGTGAAGGTGTGGACCACCGGCCCCCTCTTCCGCCACGAAAAGCCGCAGGCCGGGCGCTACCGACAGCACTCCCAGTTCGACATCGAGGTCATCGGCGAGAAGGACCCGGCAGTGGACGTGGAGGTCATCAACGTGGCCTGG